>JAGRHW010000214.1 GCA_020444765.1 Gammaproteobacteria bacterium
GATCCGTGAGCAGCTTCCCGACTGGTTTGACCGCGTGGTCTGGCTTGAGACACTGCCAGCCGGGTTTCGCGGATTCGTGTTCGGCAATGAAGTCGTTGATGCCTTTCCGGTCGAGCGTTTTACCATCGAAAACGGCCGGCTGAGACAACTGGCCGTTGCACTCGATGGCGATGCCTTTGTCTGGCAAAACATCGAACCGTCCGATGAACTGGTCCGCGCCGTCAAGGCGATCGAAGCCGATACCGGGCAAGGCTTCGAAGAAGGCTTCGTCTCCGAAGTCAACCTGTGGCTGAAGCCGTGGTTCGCCGCCTTGTCCCGCGCTCTGGAGCAGGGCGCGATCGTGTTGCTCGATTACGGTTACCCGCGCCGCGAGTTTTATCTGCCGCAACGCGCTGCGGGAACCCTGCGTTGCTATTACCGCCACCGCGCGCATGACGATCCGTTTCTGCTGCCGGGCCTGCAGGATATAACCAGCCACGTGGACTTTACCGCGCTGGTCGAGGCGGCCACCGATGCCGGCCTGGAGCTGCAGGGGTTTACCTCGCAGGCGCAATTCCTGCTGGCAAGCGGATTGCTCGAGCATGCCGGGGCGGCGGCCGTTGACGGTTCGGCGCTCGAACAGGCGCGCTTGTCGCGCGATGTGCAACAACTGACACTGCCCGGCGCCATGGGCGAAAGTTTCAGCGCCATCGGCTTCAGCCGGGGCATCGACGAGGTGCTGCTCGGATTTGACGGCAGTGACCAGTCGCACAGGTTGTAATTTTACCGCGCGCCGGGCCGTTTTGGCCGGTTTCCAGCTACACTAACGGGTTCCTTTACGACAAAACACCATTATGGATTTATTACACGTTGTCTGGCTTGCATTACTCCAGGGGCTGACAGAGTTTCTGCCGATTTCCAGCTCGGCCCACCTGATCCTGGCGCCGCGCTTACTGGGCTGGCCGGATCAGGGCATCGCTTTTGATGTGGCCGTCCATCTCGGCACCCTGATCGCGGTGGTGACGTATTTTCGTCATCACATCGTCGCCATGTTCAAGGCCTGGCTGAATTCCCTGCTGGGCAAGGGGATGTCGCAGCCGGCACTGATGGCCTGGGGCATTGTCATCGCGACGATTCCCGCCGGACTGGCCGGGCTACTGTTTAAGGACATTATCGAGACGGAGCTGCGTTCGCCGGTGATGATCGGTCTGGCGTCGATTTTTTTCGGCCTGATCCTGTGGTGGGTTGATCTGGTCGCCCGGCAACAGCGGCATGACAAGGACTTTGGCTGGAAGGATTTTATTCTGGTCGGGCTGGCGCAGGCGCTGGCGCTGATTCCCGGCACCTCGCGCTCGGGGATTACCATGACCGCCGGGCTGATGCTCGGTTTTACCCGCGACGCGGCGGCGCGGTTTTCCTTTCTGATGTCGATTCCAATTATCGTCGCTTCGGGCCTTGGCGTGACCAAGGAACTGTTCGAAACCAGCGAGACGATCGATTACACCGCAATGGGGCTTGGCGTTTTTATCGCCGCGGTCAGCGCCTTTATCTGTATTCACTATTTCCTCGCCTTTATCCAGAAGATCGGCATGTTGCCGTTTGTGATCTACCGGGTTTTGCTTGGCGTAATGTTGCTGGTCTTGTTCTGGTGATTGGCCGGGCTGCTAACGTCCGGGCACGGCGACGCTGACTGTCTTGCCACCAAAGCCGTGCACCAGATCCTGCGCCCGTACCGTGATGGTTTGCACGTCGGCTGGAATATCCAGCGTCAGGCTGCGGGTAAACGGCTGTTCGTTGTCATGCGGGTGAGCGAGGATGCGTGAACCCAGTATTTTGCCGTTCGGGTCGAGCACGTCCCAGCGGTTGGCGTAATGTGACCAGCCTTCGTCGGCGTGTTGCACGGTCGCGTCGACCCGGAAGCTAAGCCCGCCGAGCGGGTTGATTTCCACGGCGATGACGTCGGCCTCGCCTGCGTATAAGGTCGGTGCCGTGAGCAGGGTGATCAAGAATGCGCTGGCAAGAGTTCTATTCATGGTTCCCGTTCCTGTTGGTCAAGAGTACGACCTTGTACCAACCGGATTAGTTCGCGGTAATCTTCTCCGATTTCCAAAGCGGTGGCGTTATACTAGGCGATCGATTTTCTTTACCGACCCGAAATTGCCTTGTTAACGACCGATTCCGTCCGTATTTCTCCCGTTTTGCAGTTTTTGCTGCTCCTCGTGCCCGTGGTCTTCAGCAGCTTTTTGCTGATTTTTGCGGCGGTCGGTCTGCTCGTCGAAGGCCGGGACAAGATTCAGTGGTCGGTCGAAGCCTGGGGTGTGTCCCTGCTGACGGGGGCGGTAATCATCGGCTACAGCGCGCTGGTGTTGCTGTTGGTCAAACTGCGTGGTGGCGATTTCCGCCATGTACTGGCGCTGTCGAGTTTTTTTCATATCGGCCTGACGCTGCTGCTGGTTGCTCTCGTCGCCGTCATCCTCTAGAAAAAAACGTAATGGAATCAATTAAAAAAGGATTTTGTGGCAAGGAAGTTGTCTGTACAAAACGGGATTGGGTAATGGAAATAGAAATGGCACAAGAGGAAAACTGGTTTTCAGTGGCGCATTTGCAGTGGGCGAGAGTCTGGCTGCTGATCGGTATGCTGCTGATTACCTCGATCTTTTATCTGTCGCTGACTTCGCGGCAGTTACCGATCCCGCATTTCCGTCATGTCGACAAGGCGCTGCATTTTGCCGCGTACGGCTTTCTGATGGGCTGGTTTGTGCAGATTTTTCATAATTTCAAGGGGCGGCTGGTCATAGGTCTGGGCTTTATTGCCATGGGCGTGACAATCGAGTTTTTGCAGGCCTTGCACCCGATGCGCCATTTCGATGTTCTGGATATGCTGGCCAATATGACCGGTGTCACGCTGGCTTTACTGGCCGGCTTTACCTGGCTGGATTCGATTCTGGTCTGGTTTGAAAAATCCTGGCTGCACCTTTCGCAAAATTCACGTTAAGCCTTCTCTGAAGGCGGGTTTTGCGCCTTCCAGTCGATCAATGCCCGCAAACGCGCCTTGTCCAGGCGTTGGGCGATTTCACTGCCTTTACCACCTTGCGCGGCGATGTCGCGTGTGTTGACTGTGAGTACCGCCTGCAGGGCGCCACGGAAGTAATCGGCCTGCGGGTAGGGCGCTTCGGTAAAATTCTTGCGGCCCCGGGCGTCGGCCTCGCAACTGACTAGAAATGCCTCGAAACGATCCGGTCGGCGTATCGCGTCCAGCCGCTGCAGGGTTTTCAGTAGGGTCGAGGGCTTGAGTTCAAAGGCGCGGTGGCAATGCGTATGAAACTGCGCAACCAGCACCGCCAGATCCCGGTAATCGTTGGGAATCCGCAAGCGCGCGCAGAGATTGCGCGTCAGTTCGGCGCTTTTCTGCTCGTGACCCCGGTGACTGGGCAGAATGTCGGCCGGCGTCAGGCCTTTGCCCAGATCGTGGCAGATCGCGGCAAACCGGACGTGCGGATCGTCCGACAGTTTACAGGCCTGATCCAGAACCATCAGGGTGTGCAAACCGGTGTCGATTTCCGGGTGCCATTCGACTTTTTGCGGTACGCCGAACAGCCGCTGCAATTCCGGAAACAGAACGCGCAACGCGCCGCAATCGTCGAGTACCTCGAAAAACCGTCGCGGATGCTCGGTCAACAGCGTTTTCGCCAGCTCCTGCCAGACGCGCTCCGGCACCAGCGCATCGACTTCACTGTTGTCGACCATCTCGCGCATCAGCGCCTGGGTTTCGGGTGCGACCGTAAAACCCTGTGGCGCCAGCCTGGCGGCAAAGCGCGCGACGCGCAGAATCCGCACCGGGTCCTCGGCAAAAGCCGGTGATACATGGCGCAGCAGGCGCTGTTCGAGGTCCTTTCGGCCGTCGAACGGATCGATCAAGGCGCCGTCTTCATCGCGCGCTATGGCGTTGATGGTCAGATCGCGGCGCAGCAGATCCTCCTCCAGCGTAACTTCCCTGGAGGCGTTGACGCTAAACCCGTAATAACCCGGCCCGGTATTGCGTTCGGTGCGGGCCAGCGCGTATTCCTCGTGGCTGACTGGGTGCAAAAAAACCGGAAAATCCTTGCCGACCCGGGTAAAACCGAGATCCAGCATTTCCTCCGGAGTGGCGCCCACGACGACCCAGTCGCGCTCCGACACCTCGAGATTCAACAGCGTATCGCGCACCGCGCCGCCGACAAGATACGTTTTCATGCTGTTTAGTTTACGACAAAATATAAGCTTGTTTGGATTTGCATCGATCTAGCGCGGAATTTGCCTGTCTAAGACAAAACCCGACGGCATGAAAAACCGTTAAGCAATCGAAATCAAAAGGACGCGGATTCGTCTATAACGTTTTAGGTATAATTTTGGCGGCATTGCATGGCATTAAACAAAATACTACCGGCGCTGGCCGTAACGGTTTTTATCGGCGGATGCAGCACGGGTGCTTATTATTCGCAAGCCGTCAGCGGTCATCTGAAACTGATGAATGCGCGGCAGGATGTGGCGACGCTGCTGGAATCGCCGGATCTTGATGCGACCTTGCGCGAAAAGCTGGAGCTTTCCAAAGAAATCCGCGCTTTTGCCTCCGCCGAGCTGGGCCTGCCGGACAATGGCAGCTATAAAAGCTTTGTCAAAACTGGCCGGGATTTTGTCACCTGGAATGTCATCGCCGCCGGGGAATTTTCTGTAGATGCCAAAACCTGGTGTTTTCCGGTAGCCGGCTGTGTCAGCTATAAAGGCTATTTTGATAAAGAGGCCGCTGAAAAACAGGCTGCGGAACTAACCGCCGACGGCTATGACACCGTGGTGACCGGCGCAACCGCGTATTCCACACTGGGCTGGTTCGATGATCCGTTGCTTGACACCATGCTTACGGGTCATGAGTTGCGTCTGGCCGGGTTGATCTTCCATGAACTGGCGCACCAGAAACTTTATCTCAAGGGCGACAGTGATTTTAACGAAGCCTATGCCACATTTGTTGAACAGCAAGGTGTGCGGACATGGCTGACAGCCAGTGATCGGCAGTATCAATTACAGGCCTATGGCGAGTTTCTGCAGCGTCGGGAACAGTTCGCCGAACTGTTGCTGAATGCCCGTGAAAAACTGCAAGCCCTGTACGATTCTGAAATAAGCGACGATGAAAAACGGCAGGGCAAACAGGCGGTGTTTGCCGAAATGCGTGCCGACTATCAAATCATGAAGGATCAGTGGCAGGGCTATGCCGGCTATGACAGGTGGTTCGAGCAGGAAATCAATAACGCAAGACTGGTAGCGGCCGCCACATACCGGCGACTGGTGCCGGCATTTGCCGCTTTGTTTAACGAGCAGGGTGGGGAGTTTCCCGCGTTTTACCGCCGGGCGGCCGAGCTTTCGACGATGAACAAAACGGAGCGCGAAACCGTGCTTGCCGGACTGGTTGGGTCTGAAATGCCGGCGGCATCTGTTTCAGCCCGCTGACCTCCTGCAAGGTTCGCAAGTTGTATTGTGTTGAACAAGGCGGATAGTCGTGTCCGCTGCAGTCGACGAGCTCTCCGGGCTGCAAACTCTCAAACGACAAGCACGGTACACCCGGTGGTTTGCCGGTTTTCCAGCGCGCGATGGGCGTCGGCGCAATCAGACAGCGGGAAGGTCTGGTTGACCTGAATCTTGACCTGCCCGTTTTTCACGACATCGAACAAGCGTTCCGCGCCTTCGGTAAACAGCGCCCGGGTCGAGACATGCGTCCCCAGGGTAGGCCGGGTAACGTACAGCGAACCCTTGTTGGCGAGAATCGCCGGGCTGAACGGATCGACCGGACCACTGGCATTGCCGTAGGTGGCCAGTACGCCAAAGGGGCGCAGCGAATCAAGCGAGGCATGGAAAGTGGCTTTGCCGATCGAGTCGTAGGCGGCCGCGACGCCCTGGCCGTTGGTGATGTCTGCAACCCGCGTCGGAATGTCTTCCTCGCGGTAGAAAATCACATGATCACAGCCGTTGGCCTTCGCCAGCGCGGCTTTTTCCTCCGAGCCGACACAGCCGATAACCGTGGCGCCCAGCAAACTGGCCCATTGGCAGAGAATCAGGCCGACGCCGCCGGCGGCCGCGTAAACCAGAATGCTGTCGCCTTTTTGAACCGGATAGGTTCTGAATAGCAGGTAGTGGGCGGTCAGTCCTTTCAGCATCATCGCCGCCGCGGTCCGGTCGTCGATTTCGTCGGGAATCCTCACCAGTTTGTCCGCCGCGATCAACCGCGATTCGGCATAAGCACCGAGGGTGATCGGATAG
>JAGRHW010000215.1 GCA_020444765.1 Gammaproteobacteria bacterium
CTTGACCGGCGAAAACAGGCCGGGCTGGGCAAAGGACGCGCGCATCGCCTTCAACAGAGAGCCTTTCTTGATCCAGACTTCCCGACCGCTGTCCAGTTCGGTCGCTACGGCGGTGAATTTCAGCGGCAGCTCTTCGATCTGATAATCGCTGAAACGGTCCTGCAGATGCTTGATAACGCGTTCTCCACCGATCAACCCGCCACCGCCCAATGATATGTCCATCAGCGTGACGAGGTCTTTCCAGCTTAGCGATTCCGTCCATTCGCGAAGCTGCTCCAACTGGCCGCAAGCGTAGGCGCCGCCGACCAGCGAGCCTATTGATGAACCGCAAACGACTTCCGGCCGGATACCGTTTTCCAGCAAGGCTTCGAGAACGCCGATGTGCGCCCAGCCTCTGGCTCCGCCACTGCCCAATGCAATGGCTACTCCGGATTTGTTCATGGCCTGTTTCCGTGTTCGATGGAGCGGTCATGTTATACCGCCTTTCCGGTTCTGTCAGTACGTGCGGCCGGTGGAGCGGCATGCCGTAACTGCTCCATACGGCTACAATAAAAGGTTCGGCAGCGGCGTTGCGAAACCCGATAATAACTCTGCCATGAATGAAGTTCAGGCTATCGCCCCGACGTACAACGATAAAACCACCAAGATGATTATTCAGACTGATTACTGCCGTTTGTTCATTGATAGCCGGGTCATGCCGGTGTTATTCGCCCTGGCAATGACGCCGCCGTTGCTGGCGCAAACCGGCGATAGTGCAGAGGCGATCGAGCTGCAGGGAATTATTGTCGAACAACAGGGCGAGGAGCCCTTGCCGGAGTTACCCCTCGGCACGGGTATCAGCGGTGAAACGCTAAGAAGAATTCCAGGTGCGGGCGGTGACCCGCTGCGCGGTTTGCAGAGTTTGCCGGGATTGAATTTCGCTGATGATTCGGAAGCGGAGCCCGCGGTTCGTGGTTCACGGCCGGGGGACAATTATGTGCAGGCGGATTTTCTGCCGGTCGGCTACCTGTTTCATGCCGGCGGTGTAATCAGTGTTTTCAATGCTGATTTGATAGAGGCGTTCAATATCTACCCGTCAGCTTACGGGCCGGAGTTTTCGGGCTTTACGGGTGCGGCCATTGATGTGCAGCTGCGCGACCCGAAAACGGATCGCCTGCACACCACATTCGATGCGAGTTTTTTGCAGGCCGGGCTGTTGGTCGAGGGGCCGGTTGCGGACGGGCAATCGTTTTATCTTGCAGGACGCATGAGTTACCTGGATTTGCTGGTCGCTGATCAACTGGATGAAGAAGACGGTATCACCTTCGAACAGTTTCCAAAATACACCGACTACCAGGGCAAATATGTCTGGAAGCTGGCCGAGGATTCCACTCTGAGGCTGCAACTGAACGGTGCCACCGACAAGCAGGAAATCACCGTCGATGAAGACTCCGAGGAAATCGACAATGATCCGATTTTTGCCGGCCGTATCTACGACTCAAGAAATTTCAATGAACAGGGTCTGGTCTGGGAGCAGCGGGCAGGACGCGGGATAAGCATCAAGTCCGCACTGGCGCATAGCAATTTTTCGGGGCAGGCTCAGGCTGGTGGCGCAGGCCAGGCGGATATTGAAACCGAGGGCTGGTCGCTGAAGAGTCATGCAAGGCTTCCGCTTAATGAACGACACGAGATTGGCCTGGGTGGGCGGCTTTCGCGCCTGAATGCGGATTTGGATATCGCGTTCAATGCGCCTGCCTGCACCGAGTTCGAGCCCGATTGCTCGTTTACCGATGCTGAACGGCTCACGACGACGCAGTCACTGACGATCAATTCGGCGGAGCTGTTCATCAAGGATAACTGGTATGCAAGCGATCGTCTGACCTTGTTTCCGTCGCTGGTCTGGCAGTCCGAGGATTATCTGAACAAGCAGTTCCTTGAGCCGCGTTTTTCCCTGGAATACAGCTTTTCAGACGACCTGATCCTGAGTGCCGGAACCGGTTTGTATCACCAGATGCCGGAGTTCGAGCAGGTGGATGAAGTTTTCGGTAATCCCGAGCTGGACTACATCGAATCATTGCACGGCGTGATCGGCATCCAGAAGTTTCTGGACGACGGTTGGGAAATCAAAACCGAGCTGTATTACAAGAAGCTGGATAAGCTGGTAACCGGAAGCGACGCAAGTCGCTACAGCAATGACGGCAAGGGGTATGCCTACGGTGTCGACGTGCTGGTCAGGAAAGATGCATCGGAGAAATTATCCGGCTGGTTGTCCTTGTCTTTATCCAAGGCAAGGCGGGAGCACAAGCTGACTGGCGATTCATTTGCGTTCGATTATGATCAGCCCGTTAATGCAACCTTAGTAGGAAAGTACCGGTTTTCCCGTAAATGGTCACTTGGCGGAAAGCTCTGGATGCATAGCGGCGCGCCTTATACGCCAGTCATCGGTGCAACGCCGGATGAGCAAATCAGCGGCCTCTATAATCCGCAATATGCCGAGGTCAACAGCAAACGCTTGCCGCTATACAGCCGGTTGGACATGCGGGTCGACCGCACCTTCAGGCGGGTCGGTCACAAACAGATCAGTGCGTACCTCGAAGTGCTGAATCTCCTGGATGCCAGAAATGTATCGGGTTACGACTACAACGGTGATTACAGCGAGCGAAAAAAGGTGTCACAACTGCCACGTATTATTGCGCTAGGCATCAGGGCTGAATTTTAACGAGGGCGTCATGCCGTCTTCTCTGAACAACTGGTTTTGACTTTTTCTGATGCCGGCCGTGCCATGAGGGGCATGATTATGGGTATCCCGGGCGCGTATTACCAGCTTGTATATAAACGGCTATTTATTGTTTTTTGGGTTGTGTTACATTTACAACAAAAGCGGCGATATGTGTTGTAGAAATCACACAGTAAACTTTTGTTTCATAGTGATGGATATCACCGGGACTAGCAGTATACCTGTCGTTATGCCGGTTAATTGACGGTATAATATTTAGGTAATGCAGTTTGTTTTTTTGCTGCTAGTCTTAAAACTCAGGCAAAAATTGTGAGGGATATCGTGCGTCACACGTTCCGTACCAGGGGGCTTAACTGATGGAAGTACGCCAGCTTCTGACTGTCGCTATATTTATGTTGGCAGCAGTTGTCATGAAGAGTGCGCTGCCTGAGTCTCTTCAGAGTCATGACCAGGGCGGTGGCCAGCAGGCCGTCAATTACCAGCAGACCGTGGCACTGGTGCCGGCTAATGTTTTCCAGGATATGAGCTTATCGCAGCTTCCGTCTTCGGTCAGCCAGGTGGCGTCGGCCGATACTGCGGCTGAGGCGGGTAATCCCGTTCCCATACCAGGTTCTATGATCGCATTGGTTGTCGCGGCGCTCAGCCTTGTTTCAGTTGCCCGGCGAACCACGAATTGATTGAGAGACCTCCTCCCTTGCGGGAGGCTTCCTGAGGATTTGGCCGAACGGGTCCTCGGTATGTTTTACTGGTATTTTCTTCCTTGCCTCCTGTGCTATCGCAGTCGATAAAGTCGCGCAGGAGTGTGCCGCTGTATACGGGTAATAAACAGACATTTCGTCCCTGCAGCGATACCACATCTTTACTGTTTTGTATTAACTCCTTTTCAGGTTCGCAGTTTAAAGTGAGGTACTGGTAGTCCACAGGGCGCCGATAAAACACTTGATACGGAACATTTTGATGCCGCTTTTCCCTGTTCGATTCGTGCTGCTGGCTTTCCTGCTTTGGTTTTTCGGCGCGGTGGTGGGAGTCGCTTTTGCGGATCAAGCGGCTAAGGGGGGCGATAGTACAGGGCAGACTCCGCCCGTGACGGTAGAAGCCGCCGAATTACCGGAGGAGCAGGAAATAACCCGACTGGCGATGCATGATCCGGAAAGTCTTCGTCCGACCGAAAAGACTGTTATAGAAGAGCATGCTCCCATCCTGGTTGTGCCCTTGGTGCTGGTTGTGCTGGCGCTGGTTGCGGTATCGCGCCGTAAAGAACAGGAAAAGTAAAAAACTGGTTGTATCCAGACCACAACAACCGGTCTGATAAGTAACCTCGACGCGGGGAGCATCTGTTGTCAGAAGGTTTCCTTTCTGTCAGATGGCCTGCCTGTCGCAGTCTTGAAAAAAAACTGCGAATGATTCTGAATATTCCCTTCAACTATGTGATAATGCAGGCTAATTTTAAATGTCTATACTACGGCAACACACAGGTTCTTTCGAATCCGCACATTAGGAGTTGATTTCAAATGCCCAGAACAACAAGCAGTCATCATTCTGCGGAAATTCCGGTAGAAAAGAGCGTATCAGCACGGACCGGTCTTATCGCTGTGTTGCTGGTCATGCTGATGACTTTTCAGCAAGCGATGGCGCAACAGCTGGGTGGTGTCGAGTATCAGATCGGGCCTGAAGACGTCCTGCATATTTCGGTCTGGAAAGAGCCGGATCTGGACAGAGAAGTGCTGGTGCGGCCGGATGGTGGCATCTCGTTTCCGCTGGTTGGCGATATTCAGGTGTCGGGCCGCACACCGCTGGAGATCCAGAATGAAATCAAATCCCGGCTGGATCGTTTCATACCGGATGCGGAAGTTACCGTTTCGGTAACCAAGATTTCCGGCTACACCATCTTTGTGGTTGGTGAAGTGAAAACACCCGGTCAGTTTACCCTTGGGCGGTATGTCGATGTAGTGCAGGCACTGACCCTGGCAGGAAGTCTTACGCCTTATGCCAATGGGGACAATATAAAAATCCTGCGTCGGGTTGCCGGTCAGGAAAAAGTCTTCAAGTTCGACTATGGTGATATCAAAAGCGGCAAGAACCTCAAGCAGAATATTATTTTGCAAAGTGGCGACGTCGTCGTTGTCCCCTGACCTGAAAAATTTGCAATCGTCCTGATTGTGCCTTGGTCTATACTAGTAACTAACATTCGCCCCGGTCAGTGGAGAGTAATTCCTGAGCGGGGCGGCTTTCGTGCTGATTCAGATTGATTCATTCCTGAGTGCCCGATCCGGAGTGTACGCTTCGGGAACGATATAAACGCGGGGCACGGCATGTTAAAAACCCTGCAAATCGTTTACAGGTTGATTATGTACCGGAAATTTCTGGCCACCTCATTACTCTTTCCTTTTGCCCTCGGCGGCGCTACTACAGCTTTTGCCGATGCCTGGGTACTCGAACCTTCAATAAAATTCGATATCGGCTATGACGATAATAACGGCATGGACGTGACGGATCCGCAACGGGTTGGTGTTACCAAGGTCACCGGTGAGCTGATGCTGCGTCGTTTGTCCGAGACGCATTATTTTCGCGGCGGACTGCTTGCCGATGCGGTGGCCTACAGTGGTGATGAGAGTATCGACCCGAACTCTAACCAGGTCGCTTATTTTTCGACGACGTTTAAACGTCCGAGATCAAGCTGGGGCGCTAATTTCAGGTACCGCAGAGACTCCTTGTTGCGCGAGGCGGTGGCCAACTCGGATGAGATTATTCAGGTCGAAGAGAACCAGGATGCGTCGGTTGACCAGTTTCTGGACGTGACCCGCCAACGGCTATATCTGAAACCGTTTTATAACTACAACTTGACCCGCCTGATGAGTTTCGGGATGGATTACCAGCTCAGTACGGTTGATCATGACAAGGGCGAAAGCGAGGCCGTCGATGTCCAGGACTACACCAACCAGGGCGTCAATTTCAGGCTGGATAAACAGATAACCCCGCTTGACAAGGTAATAGGCACGGTCGGACATAGTTTTTATACCACTGACGTCGATACCAATGAGACGGAATATAGAACCAACTACCTGCGGCTCGGCTACGAGCGTTCGCTGTCACCGACCTTTACCGTCGGTGGCGATATAGGTTACCGGGTTACGGAGTTTAATGAGAGCCAGGAGGACATCAAAAAAGACGGTCCGATAGGCAGTGTTTCGGCGGTAAAAACCACGGGCCTGACAAAGTTCGAATTGCGCGCCGGTCTGGAGCTGTATCCGAGTTCCATCGGTCAGGTGGTGCAGACCCAGGAGCTGGTCGGCAACGTTACGCGGAACTTGTCCGAGCTGATGGTGTTCTCACTACAAAGCAGGTTTTATCAAAACACCGCTTTGTCAGGCAATGACACGGTTTTTATTGCAGGCGAAAATGCCACGGCCGATAACGACAGACGAAGTATGACTATCCGCCCGGAATTCCGCTGGCAGGTGGCCAGGGAGTGGGTGGTCGGTGCCGCCTATGCTTATCGTCGTGAAAAGCTTGAATCCAAGCCCGCGCC
>JAGRHW010000216.1 GCA_020444765.1 Gammaproteobacteria bacterium
AGCTTGAAACGCATGGCACTGATCCGCTGAAGAGCGATACGGATGCTGACACCCTGTTCGACGGTGATGAAGTCAAAACCTATTTGACCGACCCGCTGCAAGCCGATAGCGATAATGACGGCATTGAAGACGGTACCGAAATCAGCAAGGGAACAGACCCGAACGACCCCGCCGACCCAGGTGAAACCGGTGAAGCCAATGGTTCGACTGGTAGCGAAACCGGGCAGGAAAAATCCTCCGGCGGCGGAGGAAGTTTGAATCTTTTCCTGGCCGGTGTGTTGCTGCTTGTCCGTTTTGCACGCAAACGTGCCGGACGCGCCTGATTATTTTTCCAGATACACCCCGAAACCCGGGGTGTATTTTCCGGCAAAACCATCGGTCTGGCGGTAAACAATAAACCGTCATACCATCATCCCTGTGCTGCTGAAACCTTCCTTTTTCCTCGTGTAGCAGCAAGACTGCCGGCCGGACATCCGCTTCCGTGGGGTTAATAATATCGTGAGCGAAACCTGCTCGTGCACATTCCCGCCGACAATTCCGAAGCCTCGACTCGTCAATCCGCGCCCATGTTCTTGCCGAGCAGTCAGACGGACTTTTAACCCGGTTCGGACGTCCACAGGCTACAATACAAACCACTAAGAGAATCACGGGTATTTTTACAGGCCACCGGAAGAACGTTGCAGGTTTCGCTGTGCGGATTTGTTTCGAAGCCGGAAGGTCGCGGAAATATCATGGCTTGGCGTTTCGTGCCGGACGCGGAGTCTGCCGGAAGCAACAGGATTATCATGCTGCAATTGTTCAATATATCGCATTTTTCCGCCGGCTTTATCGCCGTTTTGGTCGGTTATACCAGTTCGGTGGCCATCATACTGCAGGCCGCTGATGCGGTGGGCGCGAGCGCGGCGCAAAAGAGTTCATGGCTTTGGGCGCTCGGTCTTGGCATGTCCGTCAGTACCATTGCTTTGTCGCTGCGCTATAAAAAGCCGGTCTTGACGGCCTGGTCGACGCCGGGTGCGGCCTTGCTCGTCAGTGGGCTGTCGGGGTTGACGATCGAGCAGGCGATCGGCGCCTTTCTGTTTTCCTCGGTATTGATTACGGTCGCGGGGTTCAGCGGCGGTTTTGCGAAAATCATGCACGCCATTCCGCACTCACTGGCCTCGGCCATGCTGGCGGGCGTGCTGCTTCCGTTCGGTCTCAAGGTGTTTGGCGCACTGGAGAGCCAGTTTACCTTGGTCGCGGTGATGCTGCTGGTCTATCTGTCCGGCAGACGCTTGTTTCCGCGTTATGCGATCCCGCTGGTATTGTTGAGCGGCTTGCTGGTTGCGGGGCTGCAGCAGTCACTGCATGTCGATGCGCTTGACTGGCAACTGGCAAAACCGGTCTGGGTAACGCCGGCGTTTTCTTGGCAGGCACTGCTGGGTGTCGGTCTGCCGCTGTTTATTGTTACCATGGCCTCGCAAAATGTGCCGGGTCTGGCAACGCTGAGCGCCAACGGTTATAGCGTGCCGGTCTCACCGTTGATCGGCTGGACCGGTTTGACCGGGCTTGCCTTGGCGCCGTTCGGCGGTTTCGCGTTTAATCTGGCGGCCATTACCGCGGCGATCTGCCAGGGCGAGGAAGCTGATCCCGATCCGCGTCAGCGTTATCTGGCGGCGATCTGGGCCGGTTTGTTTTATGCGCTGACCGGCGCGTTTGCGGCGAGTGTCGTCGGTTTGTTCGCCGCATTTCCCGAAGAACTGGTGTTTGCGATTGCGGGTCTGGCACTGCTGGGTACGATCGGCAACTCCCTGGCCGACAGTCTGTCCGGGCACGACGACCGCGAAGCCGCCTTGCTGACGTTTATGATCACCGCTTCCGGTCTGTCGCTGTTCGGTATCGGCAGCGCGTTCTGGGGGCTGGTGGTCGGGGGCGCGGTCTGGATGATCCGCTCGAAAAACCGCTGATACCTTCACAGGCGTGCCCGCCGGGTCCGGGATTCGGAACTTAAGCCCAGACTCGCTATAATCCATCTTGACCGGGCAGGTCGCCATGCGGCGTCTTGCTTTTTTTATGCAGTTCCGGACAGGCAAAGAGAGAAAACCATGGCGGGAGCGAGCCTCTTAGCGTTACTTGATGACATCGCATCGGTGCTGGACGATGTGGCAACCATGACCAAGGTCGCGGCGAAAAAAACCGCCGGTGTGCTCGGTGATGACCTGGCGTTGAATGCCGAACAGGTCTCCGGCGTGCGTGCCGAGCGGGAAATCCCGGTGGTCTGGGCGGTCGCCAAAGGCTCGATGAAGAACAAATTTATCCTGGTGCCGGCTGCCTTGCTGATCAGCGCTGTCGCGCCCTGGTTGATCACGCCGATGCTGATGATCGGTGGCGCGTTTCTGTGTTACGAAGGGTTCGAAAAGCTCGCGCACAAGTTTCTGCACGACAAGGCCGAGGACGAAGCCCATCAACAGGAGTTGAAAGAAGCGCTGCTGGACCCTGAGGTTAATCTGGTGGACGTCGAGAAGGAAAAGATCAAGGGCGCCATCCGCACCGACTTTATTCTGTCGGCCGAAATTATCGTGATTGCGCTCGGTACCGTCGCCGAGTCGGAATTTGTCACGCGTTTTGCGGTGGTTGCGGGTATAGCGATTCTGATCACAATCGGCGTTTACGGGCTGGTCGCTGGAATCGTCAAGATGGATGATGCCGGCTTGTATCTCAGCAAGCTGGACGGGCAGAGCGGCTTTGCAAGCCTGCGTCGCTGGCTTGGCCGGACATTACTGCAAGCCGCGCCCCTGTTGATGAAAGCCCTCGCGGTGATCGGCACGGCGGCGATGTTCATGGTCGGCGGCGGAATCCTTGCCCATGGCATTCCCGGCGGCGAAGCGTTTGTCCACGATCTGGCGCACTCGGTCAAGGATGTACCGGTACTCGGCAGCCTGGAATTTATCCTGCCGACGCTGATCACGGCTGTCGGCGGGATTATCGCCGGCGCAATTCTCGTTCCGCTGGTCAGCGGTGTTCTTAAATTGTTTGGCAAGCCGGCGCACTAGCTTTGCTTTAAAAAGAAAGCTTCCTTTCAGATGCAATAAAACAAGCCAGGTACATGGTCAGGTGCGCCTGCCGCTGGTTTTTTCTTCCTGTTGACAATTTTTTCTGGAAATTTTCCATCTTCGTCTAAACTTATTACAGATAGGCAAGGAGATTGCCGGGTCGAAAGTTTTGACGGAGAAGGTATGCCGACTTTCGGGTGCGTATTGCGGAGTCGAACGTGGTTACGCCGTGACCGGTGGTCTCCAGTAATTCATGGTAGCGCAGGAGTAGAAAATGAATCCTCAGCAAGTCGTAAGTCTCACTGATTTAAACGCTCCGGCATTGACGGCGGCGTTTTCGGCGCCGGTGCTGGTTTTTCTTGGCTCGCTGGTTCTGACTTTTGCGCTTATTGTTTTGATAATGATTCGGGAAAAACACAGCTTTGACACCTGAAGATTCACTGTCGCTGAGCAGGCGATAAGCAATCAGGAAAGCCCGGGTATGCAAAACAAAAGGAATTTCTACCGCTTGCTGCATGTGCAGTTCGATGCGCCGGATGCAGTGATCAAGGCGAGCTATCGCAGCATGATGCAAAAACTCAAAATGCACCCGGATCTCGGTGGCGATGAAGCTACCGCCAAGTTATTGAACGAAGCGCTGGAGACCCTGCTCGATCCGCAAAAGCGTGCCCGCTATGACAAGAGTCTGTCGGAACGACCGTTCAGAGGGAAAGATACTTCTGGTCAGGTTCGGGCGGACAGCCCGGCGCCATCGGCCGCCGACGAGCGAAAACAGAACAATCCCGCCACTGCGCAGAACTGCCTGATTTGCGGTAGCCCTTATTTTCCTGCATCGGCGGATAATTCTGTCTGGCAGATCGAGGATCGTTGCCGTTGTTGTTCTTCACCGTTGCGTGCGCCGGATGCGTTTCGGACCAGCGACGCCGCGGAGCTTCGCCAGCTCGACAGAATGGCCTGCAGGGCCGAGACGGCAGTCCGTGCGACCTGGCCGGACGGGCGGTTCATCGCGGTCGAATTACTGGATTTCTCCCTGCGTGGCGTGGGTTTGCGAGTGCCTGAAGCGCTGGCGGCCGGGCAAGTGGTTTATGTAAAGTCGCGCATCTTTGATGCCGTCGCGGTCGTGGCCCATTGCCACGAGGAAGCAGGCGGCAAGTGGACGGCGGGCCTGCAGTTCCATACCCTGCATCTGCAATCACAGCCCGGGGATTTGCTTGAGGTTTCCTGTTAGGCGCCGAATTTGTAGCGGATGTCAGGGTCGCAGGTAGGCGTATCCCTGTTCCTGCAGTTCCATAATTCTCAGTACTCCAGCCTTGACCACGCCGACTCCTTCGACCAGTTCCACCGGTTTGCCGGTTCTTGCTTCAATCGTATGCATAGTGTTGCCGCAGGCGCTGAATGTGACGTTCTGTAAAGCCAGGCTGGACACGCGTTGAGAGGTGGGGGTTTCGCCGATCAGCATGGATAATCCGGCGCCGTAGACGACAAACTCGATTTCGATATTGTCCATGCCAACCTCTTTTTGCAGGTTGACGACATTGTCCATCGCGCTGTTCTGGGTTTTTTCATCATCGGAGTTAATCTGGATCACGAGCTTGTGTTGAACGAAATCGTCAGCGAAGGCGTGAGTGCAGGCGAATAAAAGTATCAAAGCGATGAGCAACAGCGTCGGACTGGGCAAAGGATTGAGTCGGAACATCAGGGTATCTCCGGAGAAAGGGCTGATTGTTATTATTAGTGTGAACGGCACTCGATGGCGGGATTGATTGCTTACGCCACGATCCATGTGAGCTTAACTTTGCCAATCTTTTGCTACAAACGATATATTCCAGAAGGCGTGTGGCGGCAAGACCATCGGTTTCGACGGTCGATCCCGGCGTGAAATCAACAAACCGGCCGTTAGAAAAACCGGGTTACGCGGGCAATCTGGTGGCCGTTGTTATCCATATAGGATTCGTGAAAAACCTCGATACCGGCCTGATTGAAGCGTACATCGCCGTTGCTGATCAGATGACGATTGTCCTCATTGAGTCGATAAAGTTTGTAACTCCAGGTGCGGCCGTCGAAGCTGCCTTCCCGGACATAGGCGTTTTCGAAACCATATGGATCGGTATACTGGAACTCACATTCGCCAATCACGCGAAAACAGTTATGCGGACTCCAGGTTGCCGTGCTCAGTGACTGTTCGTAGCGAACCATCGCGCCATGTTCGTTAAACCATTGTGTCTGCCAGGGGTCGCCGTCGGTGTTACTGTCACGGAACAGGTCCCAGCGATAAAGCCCGTCCTCTTCGCCCTTGTAGACCCAGACAATATTCCGGGTGAGGCCGGAGCCGTTGATTTCCTGCAGAAAGGAGTAACCGGGATCGAGGTTCTGAAACGGTGACATGATACTGGCTGACAGGCTTGCGGGTTTCCGAGGCGCGTTGCCGGCGCAGGCTTGAAGCAGCAGAATCGACAGCGCCATCGCGGCAAGTTTGAGTGCGGACGTGTGTCTACACAGCGTGTTTTTCAAATTCATATCGGAACTCCCCGGGACAAGGTCCGCGAGCCGGTCAACTCAGTGACAGCTCATTAAACACGCGAATCCTCAGGGATTCTGCGTGCTTTGACACACATTCGATGTGAATAGTAACGGTTGAGTTCCAGTGGCCGGCTTCGATTGGTGTCGTCTGCCGGTTGTTACGCTTTTTTACGAATCCATGGGTTAAGCGAGCAGCCCGGGACTTTCTTTTGACAGGTTTCCCGGTTAGCCTTCGGCGCCGTTCGGCAGTGACTACAAAAAAGTAATCCTCTCATTTTTGTAATTCCCTTCGATGTTTTTCATTTTCCCATGTTATAAAATTGACGGCATTGTGACCAAGGAGACGGTGAGAAAGCGATCTTCAACAGAAATGAGTGTCGCTTTCTCACCGTCTCCTTGGTCAGCTAGTTACTGAATCCGGAATGCTCTGTAAGGGCCGAGACGCTATGGGTTGAACCCGGCGTCTCTTTTTATGTCCGCTGCAGTGTCAATACAACGTAGGAATAAATATGACCACACGGATTATCGGGATATCTGCGTTTTATCACGATAGCGCCGCGGCCTTGCTGATCGACGGAAAATTTGTCGCCGCCGCGCAAGAGGAGCGCTTTACGCGGAAGAAGCATGATGCCGGCTTTCCGACCAATGCCATCCGTTTCTGTCTCGAGCAGGCGGGTTTGACGATAAGCGATATC
>JAGRHW010000217.1 GCA_020444765.1 Gammaproteobacteria bacterium
GAAACGTAATCTGTCTCTATAACCTTCTGTTTCTCAAGCCTTATCCCGGCCGTCTTTCCGGAAAAATTAATCGTCCGTAACGTTGTTCTAACAATTCCTGCTGATTTAGTTCTCATTTTTATTGTGATCCGGTCGATATGTCGAACGACTACAGGCAAAGCCGGTTTCCCGGTCTTGCACTGTGTCGTTTAGATTCGACCGGCGGGATTGCCGGTTTTTTTCGATTCCATGGACTTGGACAAACACATGATCGAAAAAGGCCGGATAGCATGGGCACCCCGAAAACTGATTGTACTCGCCGACACTCTGCTGGAATTGCTACAGAAAGGAATAAAACCGGATTCAGCGATTTTTTCAAGACGCTGTTCCCCATAGTTGTATTTTCCGGTTTGCTTGTCAGCGGTGCTGCTTATGCTGGATCGCTCAGCATCGGGCCTTTCAATCAAGGTGTCTACAGCGGCACCGGACCATTCAATGTTACAGGCACCTGTACCGACCCGGGTGATGATTGCGGTGCTGATGATACCCGCGTCCGAACCGCCGATCTGATTCAGTACAGCTGGTCGATCGCGGCTGCCGATATTGCACCGGGTGATGCGGATTTTGAGTCAGTCGTTCTCGAACAGACAATCACGCCGGGAACCGGAGCGGACATCAAATTCGAGGAAATCCCGACGATTTGTCTGGCACCACCTCAGGGCTCCGGCGGTACCGATCCCTTATCCTCGATTACCGAAAATCCCGATGGCTCGCAGACGCTGCTGTGTAATCTCGGCAAAATGGGCAACGGCGAGCAATTGTCGTTCAGTGTGCCGGTCAGGCCGCTGGCAACCTCCGTGAATGGCGCCACCTTTACCAGCAGCCAGTTCGTATATGCGCTTGATGCCGACGGCAACAAGGTGGTGCAGAATGTTGTTTATAGCGATAACAACGTCTACGAAATCTCCGCCGCGCCGGCTTTCGATTTGATCGGTAACCGGCGGGCCATTTATCGCGACCATGTCGCCAGCTACGATCTCGGCACCGGTAACGGTCCGGAACAAGGTTATGTCTTTTACTGGACTGCACATATCGCGGCGGATCAGGAACGGGCCGGTAAGGGTGTGGAGGCGCTGTCCAATGAGTTCAGCTTCAACCCGGGGCTGAGGTTCACAAAGTCCGACGGCGTAACGCCTTTTAATCCGGCCTATAAAATCGTCGAATGCGTGCCGAACAACAGCACCTGGGGCAATGCGGTATTCGGCAAGGAAACCTACAATTCAAATTATCCGCTGGAATCGAAGGTTGTCGATTCAGGGACGTGCGCGTACAGCGGCGATCACACTACCGGTTATACCATGACGGTAAGCGGTGCCGATACGACAGGATCGCGCTACCCGAGAGAGACGATCAACGGTTCGTCTCTGCTTGCCGGACCGTATTTCGTGGCGTCTTATCGTCTTCGTGTATGGATTCCGTTTTCCGCCATCGATGCCGAAGACGGTATTCCGGACAATAACGTTGGCGCGGTAAAAATCACCAGTTGTCTGTCGGACTTTGATCCGAACAGTCAGTCGGGAATCTCCAATTACGCAGGTGCAACCGAACCGGGCTACAACGGTACGGCCATGCCGGACGGTGGCGCCAGCAACAACTGCACCGGGCCGGTCGATGCGAAAATATCTGTCGGCGGCAGTTTTAATCATCGGCTGGTTTCGACTGCCGATGACAAGAGCGGGTTTTCCTACAAGCCATTGCTGGATACCTATCACACTGGTACCGCGATTGCGGAGCCCGGTATGGCGTTTGTGCACTGGTCGCGGACCTATAACAATGGCAGCGTTGATTTCAACAACGCGACGCAGTGTGTGATTTTCGATAACACCGTTACAAAACTGACTGACCGGGGAAATACAGGCGCGACACCTGGTAAGTATGCTTATATTGCCGATTATACAGGTGGTGGCTTTGACCATACCCAATGGAAAGTACAATACGGAACAGCACCGCTGAGCGGTGACGACCCGCTTGATGGCGATGCAGACAGCTCAGCGGATTTCAATCCGGTCAGTGGCCGTTATGAGGGTAACTGGTCCGCGCAAAAAGCGATGCGTTGTGATAATCCGGCGATCACCAACTGGAATGACGATCCCAATGTAATAGGTCTGGACAATATCAATATCGTGCGTCTTCTCGCGATTGATCCGGATACGACCCAACTGGCTCCCGGACAATACCTGTGGGCCTATGTTCCGCTGGAAATGCGCGACAGCTTCAATGGCGGACCGCACGATGGAACACCGATTCCGGTGGGAACGGTCGCGGCGGCGATAAGTACCTTCAAAAGTGATGAGTTCTATTCCGGATGGCGTAGTATCAATTACCAGCCATCACCTGAAAACAGCAGTACCGACGGTGACCGCGTAACGCTTACTCGCGCCAATGTCAATGTCGCCAAATCGACACTTGAACCGGCGTCTCCCGCAGGTACGCCTAGCAGCACACTGGCGGGTAATAATGTGATCTGGCAACTGGACCCGACGGTCAGCTCGCAGTTACCGGAAGGTACTACGGCGATCAATATGTCCGTGACCGACATTCTGCCGTCGCGTTTGAGCTATAATGCAAGCTGTACCACTCAACAGCCAGGCGGCAGGGCGCCAACGCTCGTCGAATATAATACCCCAAATCCGGGTGAGACTCGCCTGACCTGGTCGCTGGGTGATCTCACGAGTACCGATTCCATATCATCGATTGTTTTCTGTACCTCAACCGATCCTCTGTCGCCCGGCGGTACCGTGGTCATCAATCAGGCAACCGCCAACGCGGATAATGCTGTGCAGTCGGAACCGGTTTATCAAAGCGTGGCATTGGGCCAGGCGGGTAATATCCAGGCGACCGTATCTGTCGATGTACCGCTGGACGATCCTGATGACGAACAGCAGTACACGCTGGGTTGGTATAACTTTTCTACCGCGGGTACGGTTCAGGCACCGACGGTTATCAATGTCCTGCCGTATAATGGTGATAATGCAGGTCTCTCCTCGCGAAATCCGGCCTCTTCGTTTTCCGGCTCTTTGTCTCTGACCGGCGAACCGCTGGTGACATTCTCGGACGGCAGCGTGCCTGCCGACGGTGAGCCCGTACTGGGCGTGTTGTATTATTCAGCCGATACCCCATCGACGATCGATCACAACCCGGATAACAATGCCAGTAACTGGTGCGAGTTCGATGGTACGGGTTTTGTCGGCCATGCCTGCCCGGCGTCCTGGAACGAGGTTACCGCCATCAAGCACGTCTCGAATTACGAGATGCAGCTCGACGGCAATCCGCGCCAGGGTTTTCTGATGAGCTACGCATTGCAGGCCAACGGTAATACCAATGGTGATATCTACACCAATGTATTCGGTGTCGATTCAGCATCCTTGCCGGCCGAGCAGTTTATCACCGCCAAAAGCAGTTCCGTTATCGTCGCGTCCTATTCGATTGGCGATCTCGTCTTTGTTGATATGAATGCCAATGGCGTCTATGACAGTAGCAGCGATCTGCCGGCTCCGGATGGCGTAAAACTTGAACTTTATCGAACAGTGGACGATTCCCTGGTTGGCAGCACGACCACCAGTAACGGCCGCTTTCTGTTCGATCGGTTATCCGAGGGTGACTATTACCTGAAGATTCCGGCATCCCTTTTCAAGAGCGGCGGAAAACTACAAGGCTGGGATGCAGCGACCGGGCACAAGGCCGCCAATGACGATGCGAACCAGGAGCAGGATCATTCGGGTTTCGTGATCGGCTCGGCTGCCCAGAGTGGTGTACTGACCGACACAATTTCCTTGTCAGCAAGTCCACCTGCAAATCCATCCGCGGCACCGGCCGGCGATGAGCCTGTTGGCGATAACGTACTTGGCGTATCGGATCCGAATACCAATGACGATTTCTCCAATCTGACAATCGATATCGGTCTGGTTACCGGTGATGCCGACAGCGACGGTATTCCGGATATCATCGAATTCGGTTCGGGCGGGCTGGATGAGCCGGGCGATTCCGATGGTGATGGTACTGCCGATTATCTGGATACGGATTCGGATGCCGACGGTATTCCCGACAGTTCTGAAGCGGGCTCAAACCCCGATTCTCCGCGCGATTCGGATAACGACGGCAGCGCCGATACGATTGATCGTGACTCCGACGGCGACGGCATTCCGGATGCGCTGGAAGGCAGCGCCGACAGCGATAACGATGGCAAGCCTGACTATCTGGATACAGACAGCGACAACGATGGTATCGACGACGGCACTGAAGCGTCCACAGGTGCTGACAGCGATGGTGACGGAATTATCGACCTTTATGATGTCGACGCCACCGGTGGAGAAGATGCCAATGGCGACGGAGTGGATGACGCGGTTTCCGTGCTCGATACCGACGGTGACGGTAATCCGGATTATCGGGACAACGACTCGGACGGGGACGGTATTCCTGACGATGTCGAGTCTTCGGAAAATGATGCTGACGGTGACGGAATGCTTGATCATCTGGACCCGGATACCGATGGCGATGGCATTCCGGACGCGCTCGAAGGTCTGAGCGATCAGGATGGTGACGGGGTCGCAGATTATCTGGACCGGGATTCCGATAACGACGGTATCAGCGATTTTATTGAAGTCGGCAGCAGCGGTATCGACAGCGACGGTGACGGTATCGAAGATGTATTCGATGTCGATTCAACCGGTGGTGAGGATGCCGATGGCGATGGTATTGATGACGCGGTGGCCGCAGCCGGACTTCGTGATACCGATGCTGACGGTATTGCCGATCATCACGATCTGGACAGCGATAACGATGGTTTGACCGACACCCGTGAAACAGGCGGCACCGATGCTGACGCCAACGGCCTGATTGACGGTTTCAGCGATGGCGACGGTGATGGGCTTGATGATACGGTTCAGAGTGCACTGCTTGCAATACCGGACACGGATGCCGACGGTGAGCCCGATTATCGTGACCTCGATTCGGATAGTGACGGCATCAGCGATCTTGTTGAAGCCGGTGGTATCGATGCGGATGCGGATGGCAGGATCGACGCTCCGAGCGATGCCGACAACGACGGGCTCGACGATAATCTCGCCGCAGCGCCCTTGCCGGTGCCGGATACAGACGGCGACGGTACTGTCGACGTACTCGATCTCGATTCTGACGGCGATGGTATCAGCGATGCGATCGAGGGCCTCGGCGACACCGATAACGACGGTCTGGCCAACTACCTTGATGGCGACTCCGATGCAGATGGCCTTGCCGATAGTCTGGAAGGTAACGTGGATACCGACGGTGATGGTATAGCTAATTTTCTGGATATCGACTCTGATGACGATGGCATCGCCGATGCTATCGAAGGCGCCAACGACTACGACAATGATGGTCAGGCGGATTATCTCGACACCGACGCCGATGGTGACGGTATTGCAGATAGCCTGGAGGGCAATGTCGATACGGACGGTGATGGCACCAGTGACTTTCGTGACCTCGATGCCGACGGCGATTCCATTGCAGACAGCCTTGAAGGTGCCGGTGACGCTGATACCGATGGTGCGGCCAATTTCCGCGACCTTGACGCTGATGACGACGGCATCGCCGATGCCATCGAAGGCGCCAACGATTTCGACAACGATGGTCAGGCGGATTATCTTGACACCGACGCCGATGGTGACGGTATTGCAGATAGCCTGGAGGGCAATGTCGATACGGACGGTGATGGCAACAGCGACTTTCGTGACCTCGATGCCGACGGCGATGGTCTTGGCGATCAGGTTGAAGGTATCGAGGATACCGATTCGGATGGCGCCGCGAACTTCCGTGATACCGACTCAGATGATGATGGCCTGACTGACTCGATGGAAGGTACATCGGATGCCGACGGTGACGGCGCAGCCGATTATCTGGACAGCGATTCTGATAACGATGGTATCGACGACAGCGCGGAAGGTGCAGCCGATAGCGATGCTGACGGTGTCGCGGATTATCTCGACCAGGATTCTGACGCTGACGGCATCGATGACAGCGATGAGAAAGCTGTTGACAGCGATGGCGATGGCATTGCTGACTATCTGGACCGTGATTCCGACAACGACGGTATCGACGACGGCGTGGAGGGTGCGGTCGATAGTGATGGCGACGGTGTTGCTGACTATCTGGACGGCGATTCCGATGCTGACGGCATCGATGACGGTGA
>JAGRHW010000218.1 GCA_020444765.1 Gammaproteobacteria bacterium
CTGTTCGTCCGCGTCGCCGAGGCCGGCAATAGCGTCGCCGGCGCGAACCACTTCATCCTCCTGAACGAACAACTCCTTGGCCAGGGAATACGCCGTCAGCACATCGTCATTGTGCCGCAGGATAACGAGCTTGCCGTGGCTTGCCAGATCCTGCCCGCTATAGACCACCGTGCCATCGGCCGCCGCAACGACCTGCTCGCCTGGCCTTGCGGTGATATCCAACCCCTGCCGGTTGACGACATTAGGTTGAAAACCCCGCGCCACCGAACCGCTGGCCGGCCAGACCCAACCATTCCTGGAAGCCTGCACCGGCACCTGCTTTTTGACCTGCACACGTGGCGGCTCAAATTCGACGGACTCCAGGATTTCCTCTTTTTTTACAACTCTGGTACTAGCCGGCATGACAACGGTTTTGACCTGCGGTTCCGGCTTAGCCTGCGGTTCCGGCTTAGCCTGCGGTTGTTGCGGTGCCTGAACCACCACTTCCTGCCGCTTGACGGCGAGCGGCTTCCGAGCCACCTGATTCGATTCACCAATCGTCAAACGCAAGCCCGGTTGCAAAACACTGCCGCCGGATAAATTATTGATGGCGCGCAATTCATCGGGGTCCAGCCTGTAGCGGTAGGCTACCAGCTCCACGGTATCACCGGGCCGCGTTATATACTTGTTCAGGTCCATCGAAGGTTTTTTGACCGGCATGCCGCCGGCACAACCCGCAAGCACGGCACATGTCACTATGAACGCAGCGCGCAAATGACAAGCAGACATCTATCCTCCGCGAACCCAGTAAATAGCCAATGCCAACAATGCCACCGTCGCCCAACCCAGCCACTCGACATACTTGCGGATGACCGGCTCGACACTGGGGCCGAATTTCATTACCAGAATTGCAACCAGAAAAAACCGCGATCCGCGTCCGATTACCGACGCCAACAGGAACGGTATCAAAGAAAGCTTTAGAGTTCCGGCCGCAATTGTAAACAATTTATACGGAAGTGGGGAAAAACCTGCAATAAAAACAATGCTAAAGCCCCACTTCTTAAACCATTCTACCACTATTTGAAATTTTTCCCAATAACCCATTTCATGCAGATAGGGTTGAAAAATTTCAAAGGCAAAATAGCCGATCAAGTAACCGATCAAACCGCCGATCACCGAAAACACGGTTGTCCACAAAGCCAGCGACATACCTTTGTGCGGCTGTTTGAGCGTCATCGGTATCAACATGACGTCAGGCGGGGGCACGGGAGCAAAAGCCGATTCGATTACACTCAAACCGGCCAGATAGCGCGTCGCCAGCGGATGGTCAGCCCAGCGCAATACCATCTCGTAGAGACGCGAAAAGACCTTCATGTTCAGCTTTCCCCAGAAACTATTTTTTCCTCCAGAGAGCGCCCGCCTCACCTGATACCTGAGTAAAAAAAAGTTGATTGTAGAATTAATAGCAGGTTTTCAGGATTTTCCAGATAAAAATGGAACAAATCGCACAGATTCTTAATTCTCGAACAGAAATTCCCGCTCCGTGCGGGTAACGACCGTCAATACCTGGTCGCCGCTCTGGCGTCCGACCGGACAAACCAGCCTTCCACCTACCGCTAACTGTTCACATAAGGCATCCGGAATCGATTCCGGCGCGGCGGTAACGATAATGCCGTCAAACGGGCCTTTCTCGGGCCAGCCCCATGAACCATCGGAATAACGGCACTCGATATTGTCATAACCCAAGCGGCTGAATCGCTCACGCGCCTTGCCAAGCAGATTTTGAACGCGCTCACAGGTGTAGACCCGCTCGACCAGCCGGGACAGCACGGCAGCCTGGTAGCCGGAACCGGTGCCGACTTCAAGCACACTTCTGACTCTGCCGGCGGCGAGCAGGATTTCCGTCATCCGCGCTACTATATAAGGCTGGGATATGGTTTGACCATCACCGATCGGTAAGGCGACATCCTCATAAGCGCGGGACGACAAGGCCTCGTCCATAAACAAATGCCGCGGGACGCTCGCCATCACCTCAAGCACGCGTCGGTCGCGGATGCCTTGTGCCTCGAGCCTTTGCACCATCCGGTCACGGGTTCGTTGCGAGACCATGCCGATCCCGGCGATCTCAGCGCCTGAATATTTAGCTACAGGTGACCAAGCCATTTTTTTACATCCGGCAATGCACTGTGTTGGGTTAAATCAATTTGCAAGGGCGTCACCGACACATAACCGTTTTTCACCGCATGAAAATCCGTGCCGGGACCGGCGTCCGCTTCCGGGCCGGCCGGCCCCAGCCAGTACACCGTTTGACCGCGCGGATCTTTTTGTTCGATTACAGCCTCGGATTTATGACGGCTGCCAAGCCGCGTTTCGCGCATGCCCTTGATCTGATCATAAGGCAAGTCCGGCACATTGATATTGAGTATGCTGTTTTCATCCAACGGAAATTCCTGCAGATGCCCGACCAGCCTGGCGACAACCCTGGCCGCCGAATCGAAATGCGCCGGCGACGGGCTGCCCATCGATACGGCAATCGCCGGCAAGCCGAGAAACCGTCCTTCGATGGCCGCCGCCACCGTACCCGAATACAACACATCGTCTCCGAGGTTGGGACCGTCGTTGATGCCGCTGACAACCATGTCGGGCAACTCGCCAAGCATGCCGTTGACCGCCAGATGCACGCAATCGGTCGGCGTACCTTCGACCGAGCGAAACCCGTTTTCATGCAGACGACTTCTGATCGGCCAGCGCAGAGTCAGTGAATGGCTGGCGGCACTGCGATCGCGGTCAGGCGCCACCACCTGAATTTCGCTGATCTCGGCAAGCGCACTGGCTAACGCGGCTATTCCTTTCGAAAGGTAACCATCGTCATTGGATATCAGAATTTTCATTGTCTATTCGCTGAAATTCCGTAACAAACACCGGCCCGGAGCAGCCGCTGTTTAACATTCGCTTATGCCTGGCCTAGTAGCTACTAGCATAGCCAATTTTATGCATTGCGCCTGTTTTTTGTCGGAAAATTTCCGCACCGGAAAAATCAATCGCTACAGGCTCTACATTTTCCCGGAAACAAAGCGGATGTGCTTGAGAATCGCATCCCGTACTTCACTTCTCATATTGGAAAACACCGCCCGCGCCGCATATTTCCCGCCGAGTGCCGGACCCTTCGAATCGCCGACACTGATGACCACGGCCAGTGCTCTGACGTAGTTGCGCGACGGAAAAAACGTCATGCCCAGCTCGATGCGATCACCCGGCTGCAGCAACTTGTCGTGACCAAACGCGATGCCGCTGCCCGACAGGCTGACTTTATGCGTGGGATAGGCGGCGGCCGGCGTTTCATTGGTTTTATGCGATTGGATACCAAGACGCTTTTCCAGCGCTTCGATATGCAACGCCGCCTGCGGATGGCTTTTACGCAGCTCTTCCAGGCCGGCGAAATGGCCGAGCGAATCATCCTCGTTGGTGACCGGCGTGTCAGACTCGACATATAGGTCGTATTCACCGGTGGAAAAAAAATCCGCCACCTCACCCGGTTCAAGCTTGCGTATCGTCAGCCCCACCGCGTCCAGCACCCGGTCAAATCCGCGCCGGTCCTGGGCGGACGTTTCGGTTGAATAGTGATGTAATTGCGTCATCGGCTCATTATTACCTCTAAAGTGGTGATACCGGACGGGCACGAAACAGCCCGGGCCCGGCCCTGTTACCTCTAAGCTTAGACGCTAATGATAAAAATTCACGCTGGATGAACACGGCGAATGCGACTAGAATGCGCGACTCGGCCTGGTATCGGCGATTCCGGCACAAACGTCCGCCCCTAGCTCAGCAGGATAGAGCGTCCCCCTCCTAAGGGGAAGGTCAGAGGTTCGAATCCTCTGGGGCGGGCCAATCCTGCCCACTTGGTAAAAAAATCCCGAAAAAAAAACCCGCAACAATCAACTCTGTCGCGGGTTATTATACAAGCCTGCCACTCATGCCGCGAGGCTTTCCCGGCAATCCGCGCCGGCAGGCCGGGCGTGTGGAACTACTTTATCCGGGTCAGGGCCTGCGCCTGCCCTTCATCGGCAACCAGAACGATCCGGTCTGCGCTGGCTTCATAGATGTTGGCCGTACCGGTCATTTTTTCTTTCATACTACCCATCATGCTGGCAACCATGGCGGCGAGCTTATTGCCCGATACTTCGCGGATCTCTTCGGCGGTCTGAGTCACCAGTTCACCGTCGACCTTCCAGGTGCCGGTAATTTCAAACTCCATCGGCCCCATCACACCCGAGCTGTCTTTGGTACGGGAGTAACTCGTGACCGTCCCGTCAGCCCGGTACTCGATTTTATAAACCGTATCCTGCTCGCCCTCGATAGGGTTCAGAATCTCTCCGTTCCAGCTGCCGATCAACATGTTCGCATCGACCGCGCCGACCTGATCCTGACCGGTATAGGCGGCACGTTTGGGCGGGCTCAGGGAAGCGCAGGCGGCCAGCAACAGAACCACCAGAATCAGGACAGCGCCATTCTTCATGGTTTTCATACGGGGGGTCATCCTTTGATATTTTTGTCGGACTCGTGAGACTACAATATCCATGATATTTGAAAATTAGACGAATTAACTAGGAGCTGACTCAGGCGCTCACTCGCCGAAATAATAGTCATACCACTTGCGTTCGGCATTGCTCAGGGCTTCACCCGACAGGCCGGGACGCTTCAGTGTTTCAGCCCAGCTTGTCAGCTCCTGCCGGAGGCTGGCGGCAATCTGAGGATTTTCGGCAATCAGATTGCGCTGCTCATGCTCCGCGGAAGAAAGGTCGAACAGGTACTCGCCCTCGATACCGGTATACAGGTATTTCCAGTCATCACGCCTGATGGCGGCCTGCTCCAGAAAACGCCAGAAAAGCGCGCGATCCATCACCAGATTGGTATCTTTGAGATAAGGTATCAGATCGACACCATCCATATCATCGGTAATCAGACCGGCGACCGAAGCGGCGGTTGCCGAAGCGTCGATCGACATGACCGGTTGCCGGTAAACCAGGCCTTCCGGCAGATGCCCTTTCCAGTTGACGATAAACGGCACGCGCACCGCGCCCTCGGTCAGCATGCCTTTCTCGCCGACCCAGGGATCATTGAGGGAACCGTCCCAGCTTGTACCGCCGAGCGATACCGGCAGCACGTCTTCCATCCCCAGATCCAGCGGTGCGCCGTTATCGCTGATGAAAAACACCAGCGTATCCTCTTCGAGACCGTAGTTTTCCAGCGTCTGCATAATTCTGCCAACACCGTCATCAACCGCCGACAGCATCGCCAAGGCATAACGCCTGCGTTCCGGCATCTCGCCCGGGAAGCGCGAAAGGTAGGTTTCGGTCGCCTCCAGCGGCACATGCGGGGCGAAATAAGGCACGTAAAGAAAAAACGGCTCGTCCTTGTGACGGTCGATAAACGTTACCGCGGCATCGCTCACCACATCCACACGAAAACGCGTATCGGTAATCTGGCTGTACGGTATCAATTCGCCGCTCAGGTTGAAATTTGCCCGGTAGGTGTCCCGGTAACCGAAAAACGTTTCCTGAAAACCACGGCTCTCGGGGTAATACCTGACTCGCTCCTGGGCCGGGATGGCGTCTATCGAAAACGCCTCTTCCGAGCCCGGCGCGTAAACCTCCTGATACCAGATCTCGGAGTTCTCATCGACGCCAAGATGCCATTTACCGACCATGCCGGTCTTGTAGCCGGCCGCGACAAGCTTTTCAGGCAGGGTCGGCTGATCCAGCGGGAACGGCGTGTACTTGTTGTCATCAACGCCGAACTTCTGCTGGTAACGTCCCGACATCAGCGCCGCACGGGAAGGCGTGCACTGCGGCGCCGTCACATAGCCGTCGGTCATCCGCACGCCGGTCGTCGCCAGTCTGTCGATATTCGGCGTGCGTATGTCGGTAACGACGCTCTGCGCACCGATATCCGCATAGCCCTGGTCATCGGTAAAGACAATGATAATATTCGGCCGCGGGTCGCTGCGAACCGACTCCGACCCTTTGTCGGCGGCCCCGCCGCCATCATCGCTTCCGCAAGCGACAAGCGCTGCCATGCTGGTGATCAATACACCGATTAGCCGGAAATTTTTCATCATGGCTGAAAGTATAGTCCTGGTGAAACCGCAGATAAGCCTGAGATAAAGACAGGCTGATTCAGAACAGCCTGAAGACACGCAAAACGGCAGCAACCATCGCGCTTCG
>JAGRHW010000219.1 GCA_020444765.1 Gammaproteobacteria bacterium
CGCCTTGTTTGTGCTGCGCCCGCTGTCTTGAGGCCAGTTCTCCTTTGGCGTAGTTGAAATACTGCACCAACGGTATATGTGAAGGGCAGACATAGGCGCAGGAACCGCAGGCGATACAGTCCAGCAGTCCGAGTGAGACCGATGAATCCAGGCTGCCGGCGCGAATCCTGGAAGCCATTTCCAGAGGTACCAGGCCACAGGGACAGGCCTTGACGCAACTGGCGCAGCGTATGCAGGGCATGACAGGGCTGTCCTGTACTTCCTTCCGCGTTAATGCCAACAGTCCGTTGCTACCCTTGATGGATGGTACGCGGGTACTGGGTATGGGCTGGCCCATCATTGGTCCGCCACTGATCATGCGCACGGGTTCTTCGGTGAAGCCCTTGCAGTAATGAATAAGCTGTTCCAGAGGGGTGCCGAGCAGAACGCGAAGGTTGTTCGGTTCTTTCAGGGCTCCGCCGGAAACCGTCATCACGCGTGAGATCAGGGGATGGCCAAAATGCAGGGCCTCGTATACGGCAAATGCCGTAGCCACATTGTGCACGACGACGCCGATATCCGCCGTCAGACCCCTGGCGGGCGTCTCCTTGCCGGTCAGCGCCTGCACGAGATGTTTCTCCGAGCCCATGGGATAACGCGTAGGAAGTCCGGCAATCCGGATGCCATGATAGGCCCCGGCAGCTTCCTTAAGGCATTGCTGGGCGCGAGGCTTGTTGTTCTCTATACCTATAACAATGTCGTCTACTCCCAGCGCACGGGCCATCAGCCGAACGCCACCTATCACGCGTTCCGGATACTCCTGCATCAAACGGTCGTCGCAGGTCAGATAGGGTTCGCATTCGGCACCGTTGATCACCAGGGTCTGCAGTGTATAGCGGGAAGCCAGCCCGAGTTTCACCGCTGACGGGAAGGTTGCGCCACCCATACCGACAATGCCCGCATCGGCAACACGTCCGGCAATCTCGCCGGGTGACAGGGAAAAAGGGTCTTTGCAGGGCGTGATGGTTTCCAGCCATTCATCCTTGCCGTCGGGTTTGAGTGTGATGGTACGGACCGATAATCCTGAAGGATGATGGGCTGGAAAATTACCTATACCCATAATGCGCCCGGAGGTGGGAGCATGAACCGGTGCGGATATCGCGCCCTGGCTTCGCGCCAGTATTTGCCCCTTTTTAACCGTATCGCCTCTTTTGACCAGTGCTTGTGCTGCCGCGCCGATATGTTGTTGCAGAGGGATATGCAGCAATGGGGGCATGGGCAGGTCTGTAATCGCCCGGTCTGCGCTGAGGGTTTTGCGGTCATCGGGATGAACGCCGCCGCGTATGCCGAACAGTTTGAGATCGCCGGATCTGCCTGAACCCCATTTCAAGAAGGCATTCATCAGCAGGCCGCCTTTTGTGGTTCCGACCAATACCATGTTTGAAGTGTGTGCCGAACTGTGCGCATTTCAATGCATTCCGTCGGACACACCTCAAAACATTTTTCGCAACCGGTGCAGGCATCGGCAAAAACTGCGTGGATCTGTTTGGAACCGCCGACGATGGCGTCCGTCGGACATCGCTTGTAACACTTTGTGCAGCCTATGCACAAATATTCATGAATAAAGGCAACCCGGGGTTCCTTTTCATCCACATCCGACAGGTCAACGCTGACGCCGAGCTTCGCGGCCAGCGCCTCGGCCAATGCTCTGCCGCCGGGCGGGCACAGCGTTACAGCCGCTTCGCCGCTGGCAACCGCGGCAGCCGCCGGAGCGCAACCCGGATAACCACACTGACCACATTGTGATCCGGGAAGCAGCTGTTCAATTTCCGCTTCCAGCGGGTTGCCTTCTACGGCAAGGTATTTGGCGGCAAAACCCAGCAGCGACCCCATGATGAAACCCAGTACCGCTATAATGAGAATGGCAGAAATCATTAATACAACCCCGATATTTTCCGTTCAACCAGCGGTCAGGCCGGCGAATCCCATAAACGCAAGCGACATGAGGCCTGCTACCACAAAGGCTATGGGTGCGCCGCTGAACATGACCGGAACGCTGGACAAGGCCAGTCTTTCTCTCAAGCCTGCGAATAAAACGAGCACCAGTGTAAAACCAATGGCGGAGCCGAATCCGTAAATCAGACTCTCCAGGAAGCTGTGTTCCTTTTGAACGTTAAGCAGCGCCACGCCCAGAACGGCGCAGTTTGTCGTGATCAACGGCAGAAAGATGCCCAATACCTGATACAAGGCTGGAGACGTTTTCCGGACTGCCATTTCAGTGAACTGCACGACTGCGGCGATGACCAGGATAAACGTGAGTATGCGCAAATACCCGAGATCCAGCGGTTTCAACAGCAAGTGATCCAGCAGCCAGCCGGAAGCGGATGCCAGTGTTAATACAAATGTGGTGGCCAGGCCCATGCCCAGGGCCGAGTCCAGTTTGTTCGATACGCCCATCAATGGACACAAGCCCAGAAATTTAACGAGTACGACGTTGTTTACAAGAGCCGTCGAGAGGATGATCAGTAAATATTCCATAGCAGTAATAGGCGTGATCAGTACGGTCTAAAGGCCAATCAACACGAAATGTGCCAAACGAATTCCGGCTGTTATTTTTATGTTTTTTGATTTCGTGACATTACCCTGTATGCCTTGATCTATGGCTATAAAGTGAATTTTTTGTGGATTTCCTTGAATACCGGTACTGCCGGATATACCGTTACAGGCGACTGCCAAATTGTCGGGAAGACGACAATCCACGGGCTTTTGGCTGTTGAGTTTGTTACAAAACAGGCGGTAATGTTGTGATAATCTGACTTTTTCGGTCTGGTACGAGTTTTGCCGTTTCCATGTCGAGCATTCGAATGAATACGAGAGCCGATGAGCAATGATCCAGCAAAAAGGCGCTAAACAAGAATCTGTGATCCTGGATGCCATCAGTCAGTTTCTGGCATCTCCTCCAAAAGGAACACCTGCTGAAATCCTTGAAGCATTTGATCTGCCGGGCGCAAAAAACTACATCCCGCCCAAGATCCTTCATGAAACCATTGAGCAGGCTCCTGTGGCAATTTCCATCACCGACCACCAGGCTGTCATTATTTACGCTAATCCGGCGTTTGAAAGGCTAACAGGCTATAGCCGCGATGAAGTGATCGGTAAGAATGAATCCATGTTGTCCAGCAAATCGACACCCAAGGCTGTGTATGAAGGTTTGTGGGCGACCATAACCGGCAACAAGGTCTGGGAAGGCATTCTGGTAAACCATAGAAAGGACAAGGAGGAATATGTTGCGGAAGTGGTGATTTCACCGATTCTGGACAAAGGCGGAACGATCCGCTATTTCCTCGGCATGCACCGGGATATAACACGGCTGCACCAACTTGAACAGAAACTCAAGTTTCAGAAAAGCCTGCTTGAAGCGGCGCTGGATGCCGCGCCCATGGTCATAGCCGTTGCCGATATGGAAGGAAACATCTTTCTCGACAATCATGCCTACAAGGCTTTGATGGGAGACTGCAAGGGCACTGAACCCTTGAAAATGTTTCTAAAGTCCCTCAATGAGCAAATCGGCTTTGAACTGAGCAGCAGCTCTGCCGAGTGTAAGAACTTCACCAATATCGATATAAGGCTGGAGCTTCCGAGCGGTAACAGCCCGCGCTGGTTTACCTGCTCGGGTGTCTTCATCGCTGAACCCAGCGGCGAGGCACACCACTACTTCCACTACAGTGAAACCGATAGACGATGGCTGTTGTTTCTAGCAAATGAAGTAACGTCCAGTCGTGAAAGGCTCAACGAAGCCCGGTTAAACATGATTCGTTCAGGCATGGCAAAACAGCAAATGGTGCAAACCATGCGGGAGGCGATATCTGCGGCTATCTTCAAATTGCAGGTGCCGGTCAATGTATTGGATGCGGTTTTCTCGATGAAGGGTTCAGGGCCCGGTGATAGTAAGGAGGCCGTGTTACAGCAGATACGGGAAGGCTGTGATGATGCGATAGAAAGCCTTCATGCAGCGATGCCGCAGCCTTCTGTCGAGGATCTGTCAATCGTCAACGTGAATGAAATTGTTCATGAAGTGCTCAGGCTGTCTACCGAAAAACTGTTATCGATTGGCGCCACCGTCGACTGGCGTCCTACGGCTGTACTGCCCAGTATCCGGGGACGGGTCAATGCGCTGCGCGGGTTGTTGATGTATCTGCTGGACAACGCGATAGAGGCGATTGGTGAAAGTTCGCATAACTTACGGGAAATACGCCTGAAGACAATACTGGACAGGAATGAGGTCGTGATCGAGCTGGTCGACAGTGGTCCGGGCATACCGGCCTCGATGAAGTTCAAGGTATTCGAACCCTTCTATTGTGGTTGGGAGCAATCGAGGTATCACGCCGGAATGGGGCTGACCATGGCGCAGGAAGTTGCCTTGAGCCATGAAGGCAGTATCGAAATTGATTCTGAATTCTATGGTGGCTGTCGAGTGATCGTGCGTCTTCCGATCTCAGTCGACAGCAGGACGCATTGATTTGAGTGACTTTGAGAGCACTGCGGGAACACTAAGCCGGGACATCGACAAAGGCCATCTGGAGCGGGATCTCGAATGCTTGTACCGGGTGAGTCAGATCCTCAGTGATTCCCTGCAGCTTGCCGAAACACTGACCCGGTTGCTTCAGGTGCTGCATGAAACGAATGATCTGCAGCACGGTATGATCGCCCTGCGGGAGGGCGACAGCGATGAATTGATCGTCATGGCCCTGTACAACAACCCTGCGCCTACGACCCTGGTCCGTTACAAGGCCGGCGAGGGCATACTTGGGGAGATCATTCGAAGTGAAAGGCCGGTGATTCTGTCCCGCATCATCGACGACTCACGTTTTCTGGACAAACTGGGCGTCTACAACCTCGATTTGCCCTTTATCGGTGTGCCGGTCGTGTCCGGTGGCAAGGTCGTGGGGGTTCTGTCGGCGCAGCCGGTGCTCAGGTCTAGAGCATTGCGGGCTAACCAGCGGATCATGGAGATGGTCAGTAACCTCATCGGTCAGAGTGTTCGTCTTTCGCAAAAAGTCGAAGATGAAAAACAGTTGATCAAGTCGGAAAGGGATGATTTGAGACGGCAGGTCCGGCACGAGCACGGATTTTCAAACATGGTCGGCAGAGCCAGAAATATCAGACTGGTGTTTGATCAGGTGAGACAGGTGTCGAAGTGGGACACCACCGTTTTGATCAGGGGGGAGTCGGGAACCGGTAAGGAACTTATTGCAAATGCGATTCACTACAATTCTCCGCGCGCACAGGGACCGTTTGTAAAACTCAATTGTGCTGCTCTGCCTGATACGCTGCTTGAATCCGAGTTATTCGGGCATGAGAAAGGCGCGTTTACAGGTGCTGTAAGCCAGCGCAAGGGCAGATTTGAACGGGCCGATGGCGGCACGATATTCCTCGATGAAATTGGAGAAATCTCTCCCGTCTTTCAGGCAAAGCTGTTGCGTGTCCTGCAGGAAGGGGAATTTGAACGCGTCGGTGCATCGAGGACGACTACGGTGAATGTACGTATCGTCGCGGCGACCAACAAGGATCTGGAAGAGGAGGTCAGGGACGGGAGCTTTCGTGAGGATCTGTATTACAGGCTCAATGTGATGCCGATTTTCATGCCGGCTCTGCGGGAGCGTGCAGAAGATATTCCCGACCTGGCAAGATTCATCATCGCACGGATAGGCAAGGCGCAGAGCAGGGAGCTGTCCATCAACGATAGTGCCATAGCACTGCTGATGCGCTACGAATGGCCCGGAAACGTCCGTGAGTTGCAAAACTGTCTTGAACGTGCATCGGTGATGAGTGAAAACGGCTTGATCGACAGTCAGGCGATCAACCTCTCCGGGCTGCAGACGGAGCGCTTGTCGACCATTCCGCTGAGCGGCGGCGGGACCATCGATATAGACGATCCGGATCTGGATGAACGCGAACGCGTTATTGCAGCTCTGGAACATGCCGGATGGGTGCAGGCGAAGGCCGCCCGATTATTGGGCATGACGCCCCGTCAGATCGGTTACCGGATCCAGACCTTGAAGATTAAGGTCAAGCAGCTTTAGCAACACGATGAATGCACTTTTCTTATCGCTGTCACACTCCTCACAGAATCCCCGCATTGTCGTGTAGTGAAACCTACAAAGACACACTAAAAAATCAAGTAATTCCTTAAATATCAACAAGATATAATATTAATT
>JAGRHW010000021.1 GCA_020444765.1 Gammaproteobacteria bacterium
GAAAGCGCAGCAGGTATTGATCATAAGGTGGGATCACCTGACTCGTGCAACCCAGCATATTGCGATACCAGATACCGAGCAGCGCCATGATTACCGGCATGTTCCGCTCCAGCGGCGTGCCGCGGAAATGCTGGTCCATCTGGTAAGCGCCGTCGAGCATGTCCTCAAAGCGATCCATGCCGATCGCCAGCGCCAGCGACAGACCGACCGCCGACCAGACCGAAAAACGTCCGCCAACCCAGTCCCAGAAGCCGAACATATTCGCGGTATCGATACCGAACGCGGCGACTTCCTTCTGATTGGTCGAGACCGCGACAAAATGTTTGCCGATCAGCGATTCGTCACCGGTCCGTTCCAGAAACCACTGGCGCGCGGCGCGCGCGTTGGCGATCGTCTCCTGGGTGGTGAAGGTTTTTGAAACCACCACGAACAAGGTGGTTTCATGATCGACTTTTTTCAGTATTTCGCTGATGTGCGTACCGTCGACATTCGATACGAAATGCACGCGCAGATCGTCTCGGGTGTACGGCGTCAACGCCTGCACCGCCATCGCCGGACCAAGATCCGAACCGCCGATGCCGATATTGACAATGTCGGTGATCTCCCGGCCGGTGCAGCCGAGCCACTGGCCGTCGCGCACGCGATCGGTAAACAGACGCATCCGGTGTAAAACGGCGATCACTTCCGGCATGACATCCTTGCCGTGCACGCAGACTTCGGACGGCCCGCGATTGCGCAGCGCGGTATGCAGTACGCTGCGCTGCTCGCTGCTGTTGATCATTTTACCGGTGAACATAGCCTCGACGCGCCGGTCGAGTTCGCGCTCACGCGCCAGTGCAAACAAACCGCGAAGAATGTCGTCATTGACCGGGTTTTTCGAGTAATCGAAAAGAATCCCGCAGGCGTTGACCGAATAGCGGGTAAAGCGTTTCGGATCGGCGGCAAACAAATCGCGCATCTGCAGACTGGCAAACGTCTGCCGCTGTGCCTGCAGATCTTTCCAGGCTCGCGAATCGTTCAACGGCTGCGGTAAATATGGTGTGTCGTCTTGCCCCTTGGTGTCGCTCGGATTGTCAGAAGTCATGGCACCCTGCAGATTGAGAGATGATTGCAGCGGATTATACTAATGAGAACGGTAATAAAGCGACATTCAGAAAGCACCAGCAACCACAGCCCGTTGCTACAGCTTTCCCCGCGAGCAACACTGTGTCGGCCCACGGACGGCTTTATCGCGGATCGCCTGCCGGTGGCGCAAGTAGGATTCCCGCGCGTTTTTCCCTATAATTGCGCGTTGTTGACCAAGACCGCTCGCCATGAATCCCGATCTCGCCCGCCTGCAACCCTATCCGTTCGAACGTCTGCGCGCACTGCGGGCCGACCTCACACCACCGGAGGACAACACACCGATAGCGCTGTCGATCGGTGAACCGAAACATCCGCCGCCGCCGTTCGTGCTGGAGAAACTGCGCGAATACCAGGACCTGGTGTCGATCTATCCGAGCACCAAGGGTCGGGACGATTTACGCCAGGCCATCGCCGACTGGCTGCAACAGCGCTTTGCCCTGACGCAAGTCGACGCGGACCGGCAGGTGTTGCCGGTCAACGGCACTCGCGAGGCGCTGTTTGCCTTTGCCCAGTGTATCGCCGACCGCAGCTCGGGCAAGGATCTGGTGCTGATGCCGAATCCGTTTTACCAGATCTACGAAGGCGCGGCGTTACTGGCCGGACTGACGCCGGCGTTTTACAACACCACTGCGGCAAGCGCTTACGCGCCGGATTTCGAGGCGATTGCCGACGACACCTGGCGCCGCTGCCAGCTGGTCTATATCTGCACGCCGGGCAATCCCTCCGGCGCGGTGATCAGCGAACAGGCCTTGCAAACACTGATCGAAAAAGCCGAGCAGTTCGATTTCGTCATCGCTTCGGACGAATGCTATTCGGAAATTTTTTTCGACGAAAGCAAACCGCCGCCCGGTCTGCTGCAGGCCGCGGCAAACGCCGGCAACACGGATTACCGGCGCTGCGTGGTCTTTCACAGTCTGTCAAAACGTTCCAATCTGCCTGGCCTGCGTTCAGGCTTCGTCGCTGGCGATGCGGATATCCTGAAAAAATTCCTGTTGTACCGGACCTATCACGGCTGCTCGATGCCCGAGCCAACCCAGCTCGCCAGCAAACTGGCCTGGCAGGACGAGGAACACGTGCGCGCCAACCGGCGCCTCTACGCGGAAAAGTTCGCCGCCGTGCTGGAGATTCTCCAACCGGTGCTGGACGTCAGACAGCCGGACGCCTCGTTTTATCTGTGGCCGAGCCTGCCGGTCGACGACGAGCATTTCACGCTGGAACTCTACCGCCGCCACGGCATCTCGGTACTGCCGGGCAGCTATCTGTCGCGTGAAGCCGACGGCATCAACCCGGGCCGCCGTCATGTCCGCATCGCGCTGGTCGCGGAACTCGCCGATTGCGTGGCGGCCGCTGAAATGATCAAGCAAACCCTTGCCAGTCTTTAAACCTTCAACAAAATTCAAAGGACATCACCCATGAGTGAACTTCAACAGATTATTGAGCAGGCCTTCGAGAACCGCGCCGGGCTTTCGCCGAACAGCGCGCCGGACGAAGTCCGCAACGCCGTCAACGAAGCGCTGGCCATGCTCGACAGCGGCAAGGGCCGCGTCGCCGAGCAACGCGGCACCGGCGACTGGGTCGTCAACCAGTGGCTGAAAAAAGCCGTACTGCTGTCGTTTCGCCTCAACGACAACGCGGTCATGCAGGCCGGCGGCTATACGCAGTTCTTCGACAAGGTGCCAAGCAAGTTCGACGGCTGGTCGGCGCAGGACTTCATCGACTCCGGCGTGCGCGTGGTGCCGCCAGCGGCAGTCCGCCAGGGCAGTTATATCGCGCCCAACGCGGTGCTGATGCCGTCCTTTGTGAATATCGGCGCCTATGTCGACTCCGGCACCATGGTCGACAAAGACACCTGGGCGACGGTCGGCTCCTGTGCGCAGATCGGCAAGAACGTGCATTTGTCCGGCGGCGTCGGTATCGGCGGCGTTCTGGAGCCCTTGCAGGCCGGCCCGACGATTATCGAGGACAACTGCTTTATCGGCGCCCGCTCGGAAGTCGTCGAAGGTGTGATCGTCGAGGAAGGATCGGTCATTTCGATGGGCGTTTACATCGGCCAGAGCACGCGCATCTATGATCGCGAAAAAGACGAAGTGACGTTCGGCCGCATTCCGGCGGGCTCGGTCGTGGTATCCGGCAACCTGCCTTCCGACGACGGCAAGTACAGCCTGTATTGCGCGGTCATCGTCAAGCGCGTCGATGAAAAAACCCGCAGCAAGGTCGGCATCAACGAACTGCTGCGCATCGTCGACTGACAGGCTTGCCGCAACCTGATAACCGGGCGGGAACTCCGCCCGCCCGGACTTTCTCATTAATACAAGTCAAACGCCTTACCATGAAAACCATTTACGGCATAAAAAACTGCGACACGATGAAAAAAGCCATGCGCTGGCTCGAGGACAACGGCGTCGCCTTCACCTTCCATGACTACCGCAAGGACGGGCTCGATCCGGCCCTGCTGGAAAAGATCGAAAAACTCGCCGGCTGGGAAAACCTGTTGAACAAACGCGGCACGACCTGGCGCAAGCTCGATGAGGCAACCAAGAGCCAGATCGACCGCGACTCAATAATGCAACTCATGATACAACAACCGGCATTGATAAAGCGTCCGCTCTTAATCGAAGGCAAAAAATTTCTCCTCGGATTCAAACCGGAAGAATACCAACGGTTTACCGAAAAAAGCTGAATTTTCAGTAGAGATTGCGATACTTAAATTTTCATTTTGCGCAATCGGTAATACAAAAATTTCGTTGCTTTGATCATCACCGACAAGGTATAAAGTCGCCTAGACACTCCAGCGTCTCCTCTCGTTTAACGGATGCCCGACCTGCAGGAAGTATTGATGAAAAAACTGCTCACCATCGCCATTCCCACCTTTAACCGCGCCGAACTACTCGATCAACAACTGCAACGCTTACACAAGGAACTGTCGGGCCTCGAAGAGTACTGCAACATTCTCGTCTCCAACAATCAGTCCACGGACGAAACCGCGGCGGTTATTGAAAAATGGCAGGCGCAGCTGCCGAACTTTTCGCTGTTCACGCAGGAGAACAATATCGGTGCGGTCAGAAACATCGCCTGGTGTTTGCAAAACGCCGACACGCCGTTCGTCTGGGCATTGAGTGACGATGATCCGCTGATCGAAGGCAGTCTTCGCGGTATTATCAAGCGCTTGCAGGATAATCCTGATCTGGCTGTGATGGTATTGAATTACGCCTCGTTCAATTCCAAAGACGGCAGCCACCAGTCGGAGCAACGATTTGAACTGACCGAAGATGAGAGCGATGCGAACGGCAAAAACCTGTTTGCCAGTCGCCTGTCACGCGGCGCACTGGGTGCGCTGGTTTTTACCTCGGCCCTGATCTACCGCAGCGATTACGCGCGCAAGGCAATCGAAAGCTGGCCGGACGGCCACGTCAATCTGCTCTATCAACTGTATATCACCGCCAGCTGCGCCACTCGTGGCCGTTTTCTGATTACTCATGAAAACTGTATCGAATACATGGATGGCCGGAGTTTCTTTCTCAAGGACAAGCAGCTGCAGGTACAGATGAAACTTATCGACGTGCCGCAGATCTACGCGCGACTCATACGCATCGGTTACCCGAGAACCCTCTGCATGCAGTTATTTCTGAATCATATGAAAGGCAAGCATTTCAACGGCATGCGCATGTGGCTGCAGATCGGCAAAAACGCGCTCAAACATCCTCTGCGGTCATTGAAAGGGCTTGGGGTGCTGGCACAGTCCTTTGCGGTAATCTGGCGCGCTGACAGAAGCGGCCCGCAAGGCGTCGTACATTAAGTCTATAGTGAGTAAACTTCGGGCTGTTGCTCTGCGCTGAAAACCGGCAGAGGCAGCCTGGCACAAGCAGCCAAGAGTCGAAGCAAACCGCTTGCGTCAGGATTTTTTCGAGGCTGCCCGTTCCGCTTCGGATTCCGCAACCTTGTCACGCAGATAAACAGGGATAGCCGATTCCGCCGGACCACCCTGCCCGTTGGCGAATTTCACAGCCGCCAGTAAGGCCACATCGGTGGCGTGAGGCAGCAAGTCGGCATCGACAGCATCGAGCAACGGTGCACAGCGGGCTTGCAGCGCGCCGTCGCAGGCAGTCCAGCCACTGCCGACGCCGGCCCATCCGCCCGCCTCCGGAATAGCCACCTCGCCGGGTCCGCTGACACACGGCTCGATCCGCATTTGCAGCTCACCCTCGGCATGCATTTCGTAACCGGCGAAATACACTTCGTCCATACGCGCGTCTATCGCCGCGAGTAATTGTCGCGCGCCGGTTTCGCGCCAGGCCCGATGAGCCAGCGCCTCGAGTGTTGAAACGCCGACTACCGGCAGCTCGCAAGCGAGCGCTATGCCTTGTATTGTTGCCGCGGCGATACGCACGCCGGTAAAGCTGCCGGGCCCGTGTGCCCAGGCAAGACCATCGAGATCCGTCAGCTGCAATCCGGCTTCCTGCAGGACTTCGTCGAGCATCGGTAACAAAAGCTTCGCATGCTCCTGTGGCGCGACCTGGTATCGCTCGTGAATGCCATCGTCAGTCAGCAAGGCGACCGAACAGGCTTCGGTTGCGGTATCTATCGCGAGTAACTTCATGATGGGGAAAACCCTTCTTCGGCCCTTGAATCGGCAATCTCGGTACGCTCGTCGAAAAAGCTGCGGACTTCTTCAAGCTCCCGCGTAATCGGCATTGGCGGCAGGGAATTGATAAACAACTCTCCGTAGTGACGGGTTTGAACACGGGGATCGCACAAAACCAGAACACCGATGTCGTCGACGTCCCGGATCAGCCGGCCCGCACCCTGCTTCAGGGCGATAGCGGCCTGTGGCAACTGGTATTCGAAAAACGGATTGCCGCCGCTGTCCTTCATATGCTGGATGCGCGCCCCCATCACCGGATCGCCCGGCGAGGCGAACGGCAGCTTTTCGATGATCACGCAGGACAGCGCCGCCCCGCGCACATCCACGCCCTCCCAGAAACTGCTGGTGCCGAGCAATACTGCATTACCGATCGACTGGAAGGCATCGACCAGTTCACGCTTGGGCATTTGCTGCTGCACCAGCAAGGGATAGTCGCAGTTTTCCTCAAGAAAACGCTGCGCGGTATGCATCGCCCGGTAACTCGTGAACAAAATAAAAGCCCGGCCCCGACTGGCGTGAAGCACCGGCAGGACCGCCTGCATCACCTGTTCCGTATAATCCGCGGCGCGCGGGTCGGGTAGATTCTGCGGCAGATACAGCATCGCGTTGTCGCGGTAATTGAACGGACTGTCGAGCAACACCTCGCGCCCGGACTCGATGCCCAGCCCGGCTTTGAAATGGCTGAAATCACCGCCGACGGCCAGTGTCGCTGAAGTAAAAATCCAGGCCGCCGGCAGCGCTTCCATAGCCCGGCTGAAAGGTTCGGCGACATTCATTGGCGTCATGTTCAGCATAAAACCCGTCTTGAACGTTTCGAACCAGTAGATGAACGTCTCCTGCTGGCTCATGTCGCGAAATTCCTGCAGGGACGACTGCAGCGTGGCGCATCGACGGCGGCAACTCTCCAGCCCCTTGCCCCGCCCGGACGCGGCGTCGAGCTGCGCCAGCAACTCAGCGGTGACCTCGCCGAGCTGCTCCATCTCACGCTCGACCGCCGATTCCGTTCGCACCATCTGCCAGGCATCCTTGCGTGTATCCACGCCGAAAGCCAGGCGGAAATTGCGCACCGCGGTTTCGAGCTTGTCGGCCGCATCGCGCAATTCGCGCATGTCCGGCGCCTCGGCCAGCTGCTCGCCGACCGTATCGCGGGCCAGTTCGAGTATTTGCCGGCTGCCGAGCTTACGGCCGAAAAAGCCTGCGGCAATATCCGGCAGTTGATGGGCCTCGTCGATGATCAGCGTTTGCGCGGCCGGCAGCAACTCACCAAAACCCTCTTCCTTGAGCGCAAGATCTGCGCACAGCAAATGATGATTGACGACCACGATGTCGGCTTCCTGCGCGGCCTTGCGCGCGCCGGAAACAAAACAGCCGGAGAGTTCCTCGAACTCATGCTTGGAACAGAAATCATCGTTCGAGGTCACGTAGGACCAGACCGGTGAATCTTCCGGTACGTCGAGCACTTCGGCGATATCGCCACTGCCGGTGCGCCTCGACCAGGACTGGATCAGATACAGATGACGCTGCAGGTCGGGACTTCGCAGCGCCGGGTTTTGCATCGCCCGCTCAAGCCGGTGCAGACACAGGTAATTGGCCCGCCCTTTCAGCAAACTGGCCTGCAGCGATGGCGCCAGAGCCCGCCGGATGACCGGCAGATCGTTTTTGAACAGCTGATCCTGTAAATGCCTCGTGCCGGTTGAAATAATGACTTTCTGGCCCGATATGATGGCCGGCACAAGATAAGCGAAGGTCTTGCCGATACCGGTGCCGGCTTCACCCAGCAACACGCTGTGATTTTCCATGCAGTCGAAAATCGCCTCAGCCAGTTGCTGTTGCTCCAGGCGCGGTGCAAAGCCGTTTAAATGCCCGGCCAGCGGTCCATCGAATCCAAGGATATCGGCAAGGGACTGTTCTGAATCAAACAAGAGTCGGGCGGTACGGTTTCATTGCTGGTATTTCAACACCATCTGTTGGGCGTTGCGCGCGCCCAGCAGATCACCCCGTTGCTCACGGGCGTGCTTGATGATCAGCCAGTTACGGTATTGCAGGGCGCGGCTCTCGGCACCGGCAAAAAAATTCGACTTGCTGGCGTAGTTTTCGGCCAGCGAATGTTCACCGGCCGCCAGGTAGTTTTCAGCACCGCGGCTCCACAGCACGGCATCCTGCGGGGCAATTTCAAGCGCGTTATTAAGGAATGTCAGGGCGCTGTCGTACTGGCCTTGCTGCCGTTCGGTTTCGGATTTTCGCCAAAGATCCGCGACTCGCTGATCTTCCACATCGTGGCGGATACTGCCGTCCAGATTGACATAATCGGGCAGGGATTTTTCAGCCCGCAGGGGACTGGGCTCCGGCGTTGTCGAACACGCGCCCAGCAGTGACAACATAATCAACCAGAAAACAAAGGCTCTTGTTTTCGTGGAAAAATTTTTTTCGCGCATTATTTGCATTATCGGTCTGGTCAATTGGCAATTCTGCAAATTGTGCCATTGAGCGCTGCCTTGTCGCAAGGCGCAGGGAGTTACAGAACGGGCAAGCGGAAGGATGGACAAGCAAGTGAGGCGGCTGCCTCGATCGGCAGCCGCCTGCAAACCGTCAACGCCGCTCAGTCGAGCTGCTTGAATTCAACCCGGCGGTTGGCAAAACGGCCTTCGGGCGTTGCATTGCTGGCGCGCGGCTGACTTTCGCCATAGGCTTCGGGGCGCATGCGGTTGCCTTGAATGCCCTTGCCCATCAGATAACGCACGACCGAGATGCTTCGCTGTTTCGACAATTCGAGGTTCGCTTGCGCCGCACCTGTATTATCAGTATGCGCCATCACTGCAACCTGCACAGTCGGGTTGGCCTTCAACTGCTCGGCCACATCATCGAGAATCAACATCGATTCGCTGGTCAGTCTTGCTGAACCGGACTCGAACTGCACACCTTCCAGCACGCCGTTGAAGGCGTCACAACCATCCTTGTTGACCACCGTACCCGGTGCCGTAGCCGGACACAGATCGGCTTCATCAGCCACACCGTCGCTGTCTGTATCCAGCGGCTCGGGCGCTTCGATAATCACCGGCACAGGCTCCGGCGCAACCTCTATGACCGGTTCCGGTTCTGGCATCGGCTCGGGGATCGGCGCCGGCGGCGGCAACGGCTCGGAGCGCTCTCCGCCAAAGCGTTTCAGCAGACCGAGCGATATCAGTTGCGCATCTTTGTCGAACGTCTCTCCTTCGAGGCGGACCGCGAAGCCGTTTTGCCACTCGTATTCAGTGCCCAGGCCCAGCATAACGTGGGTCCCTTTTTGCTTTTTAAAGGGCAAGTCGCTGGAATTATCGAGCGATCCTATGCCGGCCTTGGCAAACCAGTCCCAGCCGGACCGGTTCATCATGCCTTCGCTGCCGTGGTTGTTGTAGAAGTGATAAAGCGCACTCAAGCCGAAAACCTTGTAATCGATATCACCTTTCCTGTCGACGTTCTCGTTTTCCAGGCTGGCGGCGCCAAGATCGGCATAATACAACTCGGCTCCCCAGTGCTTCGCGAAATCCATGCCGAGATAAAGCTTGCCGGCCGCGTCGTTTTTGTCCTCGACGCTGTAGCCGGAATTATTGGTCTCCGGCTCCAGGTTCGACATCCCCAAACCGAATCCGAGGTAATAGCGGTTGTCGAAATCTTTCGCCTGACCTGACGTCGCAAAACCCGTCAGTACCATACAACTGATCGCCGTAAGCTTGAATGTAGTGTGCATTGTCTGTTTCCTGTTCCCCGAGCGCGGAATCGGCGCCCGACCGGCGGGGGATACCGGCTGAACCGGCATCACGCCCTGTTAAAGGTTTAATGTTTTCGCCGCCCGCGTAATGCGAAGTACAACGAGACAGCAAGCAACAGCGGCAAGACCGGGTCTGTGCCCCGCGCATCGCCCAAACTGCAACCACCGCCACTGAGGCCGGTTTCTATCGCCCGGTTGGCCTGCAGGTAATCCGGCACCTGATTGTTGTCACTATCCCTCAGCCCCTCCTCTCTGTCGGAAAGGCCGTCGCCATCGCTGTCGGTATCCTGAAAATTCGGCTGACCATCCTGATCGGTATCGGGTACAGCCAGTGGCAGAGCGGTGAGCCCGTCATCCAGGCCATCGCCGTCGCTGTCGGCAAAATCATCAACCATGCCGTCCGGCGTTGCGGGCGCGGCGTCGGTGCCACCCGCTTCGATCAAATCACTGATCGTGTCGTCGTCACTGTCCAGATCACGAAAGTCCGGCGTGCCGTCCTCATCGCTGTCGCGCAACGCATCGGGCGCACCGTCCCTATCCAGATCGTAGCCGCTGTCATCCACGACAGGCTGTAATGCGTCGACAATACCATCGGCGCCAACCGCGCCGTCAAGGCGGGCATTGTTGTCGGTATCCAGCGACCTGGGTCCGCCGGCCTCGAACAGATCGACAACACCGTCGTTATCACTGTCGAGGTCCTGAAAATCCGCGACACCATCCTGATCCGTGTCGGCGAGCTGGTAAGCGGTTGTACCGGAGTCCGCACCGGTTTCGACCACATCGGCCAGTCCGTTACCGCCAACCACGCCGTCCAGACGACCATTGGCATCGGTATCCAGCGCTTCCGGCTCGGCAATGCCTGATTCCCGACTGTCCGACAATCCGTCATTGTCGCTGTCCAGATCCAGCCGATCGACGACCCCGTCGCCATCGGTGTCCAGATCCGCGCCGTTTCGCTGCTCGGCGCTATCGGGTATGCCGTCATTGTCGTCATCGATATCGTCACGGTCGAGAATGCTGTCACCATCGGCATCCGGCGGCGCGCCGATCGTCACGCTGACCGTCGCCGTGGCTGACAGAAGCTGACAGGCATCGCTATCGATCTGATAGGACATCTGCACACTGTTTGACAACCAGTCGTTCTGCTCACCGTTTTCCTCTGATTGCCCGTCCTGCGCCCACAGACCGATCTGCAGATCGGTCAACTCGGCTGCGGTCAGTCCGGTAAGCTGGAGATTCAGTACCCGGGTTTCCGCGGCCGGCCAGTTATCCTCGCGGACGAAAAAGTTGCCGCCGTTGACGAAATCACCCGCCTGCGGCGAGTTCGCACCACGCGCAATCGACGCCTCATAACCACTGGCAGGACCGACGGTTTTGGTCAGATTCCAGGCCACCGATACATCAAAAGCGGCAGCTGAATCGCTACAACTCTGGATATCCGCCGACAGATCCGGCTCGATTACGTGCCGATAGAGACTGGAGGTATCGATTTCACCATTGACGTTGGCGGACGAGTACTGCACACCGTCCCAGGTGGAAGCAGCGAACCCCGGTGCACTGGTCACCACATAGATGGCGCCATTGGGCTCAACGAAACTGGAACTGAGACCGCTGGTATCGGCCGACATTACCGGCAGATTCCCGCCACTGGCGGCAAGCCAGTTCTCCTCCGTCACGGTATAGGAAAAGGTGTCCGTATCGCCGATCGCTAGTGTTGACGGTGGCGTGTAACGGACTCTGTTACCAACGACCTCCAGGCTGCCGCCCTTGGCGCTCGGCCCGCTTACCGACACAACAAACGCGCCGGCACCGGCAATCGTGTCGTTGGCGGTCACCGCCAGATCCGTCACTCCGCCGGCCGCCGTGTTAAAGCTGTCATCGAGCAACGTCAGGCTCGCGGCCGGACGCACGCCAACATCCGCAGATAAGCCCAGCGGGATTGTCATAACCCCACAAACCAGGGCAAGACCAAACGGTCGAAACACCACAGGATACGAAAAGTTAGCGGATTGCATGTCTCACCTTCCCCGAATTCATAGAGGGATCGCCATGACTTAATTAAGGCGAATACCGCTTGTATATATAGCAGTTATAAATCCGGCTACCAGAAAACTGCGAACGGGTATCCAGTTTGTTGGGCTCGGCGCCGCCGCCATCCGATGTTATCCGCCGACGGAAAACTTGAACTGGTTCAAAAATAATTTGACGAAAGCAGAATAAACTTCGCGTTGCGTATAAATCCGTGCGATACATAAATGATAATTCATACGCCTTTATCGCGTTTTGTTTAAAAACACGCTGATTTATACGAATTCATATTTTTTTAAAATTTTTAATCGAATGAAAAATGTGGATAAATAATTGCTTAACATTAATTGTTAAGCTTCGCGACACAATCGTACCCATATCGGAATATGTATATATTAGATTTTATTAATATACTGAATTTGTCGCTCTGCCAGACACAGCGCAGATAACAGATATCGAGCTTAGCAACACAATTTTGGTTTTTTTCGGAGGAAGATGGAATGAAGAGTAAATTAGCAAAATTCAGCGCAGCAGCCTTGATTGCCGGCGCTCTCGCCCTGCCCATGACTGCCAGTGCATGGGGCCCTTTCAACGGCGACGGTCCGTGGAACTGGGGCAATAACGGTTGGGGTAACAACGGCTGGGGCAACAATGGTTGGGGCAACGGCAATGGCTGGGGTAATGGCTGGGGCGACGGCAGTGGTTCTGGTGACTTCAGCATGAACTTCAGCGGTAGCGGCCGTGGTAACAGCGCCCTGGCGGGTCGCGGTTATGGCGGTGGTTACGGTAACAATGGCTGGAACGGCTATAACGGTTACGGCCCCTACGGTTATGCACCTTATGGCTATGCACCGCCTGTCGCTCCGTACGGCTACGCACCGCCTGCTGCTCCGTACGGCTACGCACCGCCAATGCCGCCGCAAGCACCGATGATGCCGCAAGGCGCTCCTGCTCCGCAGCAGGCTCCTGCCCCGAACCAGTAAGTTCGGCAGCGGTTAGCACCGTATGAAAAAGCCCCGTTTAACGGGGCTTTTTTTATGCCCGGACTCTCCCCCTCTTGAATCCATCTCTACGCGGAATAAACGAAGTAAAATCAAAGAACTCGCGTCCTGTGCCGCTTTCATAAGATAAGCACCGGCCGGTGCGATGCAGCGACGACCTCGGGTTGGCATTCAAGCCGGTTCAGGACTACGCTAAAAAATAAAACTCTTTGTCCAGGGACGAAAATTCAAGGATTCACACCACTATGAAGGCTCTACTGAAGCTGCTCGCTGTGCTGGCATTCCTCTCATTCCTGGCGCCGACGGCGCATGCCGGGCCACTGTCCGTAACCGATGTTCCCGAGCCACTCAAACCCTGGGTGGACTGGGTGCTGTACGAACAGGACGAACAGACCTGCCCGCATGCCTACAATAGCAATCAGCGTTTTTGCGCCTGGCCCTCGGCCTTGAGGCTGGAACTCGATCGGGATGAAGGGCGTTTCAGCCAGCAATGGTTTATCAGTAATGAAGCCTGGGTCCGTTTACCCGGCAACGGCAATCAATGGCCACACGGGGTTGAAGTCGACGGCATTAACGCGGTTGTCGTAAATCGGCAGGGATTTCCGTCAGTCAAACTGTCCCGGGGAGAGCATGAAGTCAACGGGGTGTTTCAGTGGGACAGCATTCCGGAGTCGCTCACCATTCCGCCGGCGACAGGACTGATCGAGATACAGCGTGATGGCGAGACCATCGAGTTTCCAAGGATCAACGAACAAGGCCAGTTGTGGCTGGATAAATCCCTGCAAGAGCAGGATGTGCAGGACGCGCTGGATGTTCAGGTCTACCGCAAAATCACTGATGAGCACCCCTTGCAGGTCGAAACGCGCGTCATCCTTAATGTCTCCGGGCGTTCACGCGATGTGCAATTTCCCGGCTTGCAACTGCCGGGCTTTACAGCGTACAACCTGATCAGCCAGCTCCCGGCCAGGGTCAACCAACATGGCGATCTGCAGGTGCAGGTGCGCCCGGGCAACTGGCAGATTCAGCTGCTGTCCTATCACCCTGAATTGCTTGAACAACTGGCGTTGAACATCACCGCGGATAATCTGCCGACCCAGGAAGTCTGGGTGTTCGATGCCAGACCGGCTTTGCGCCTGACCGAAATCAGTGGCGTACCCGCGGTGGATTCCCGCCAGACGCGCCTGCCGCAGGAATGGCATCGCTATCCCGCCTATCTGCTGGAGCGGGATCAGGTGATGACCTTCAAAACCCTGCAGCGCGGCAGCCTGACGCCAGAACCCGATCGCCTGAGCCTGCGCCGCGATATGTGGATGGATTTTGATGGCGGCGGTTTTACCATCAACGATGCCATTAACGGCACCATGAGCAGCGGCTGGCGTTTGTCGGTTGACCCGCAGCTTGAATTGGGCTCGGTGCGCGTCGATGGCGAGCCGCAGTTTATTACCACGCTGCGGGATGGCGATAGCAAGGGCATCGAGGTACGTCGCGGGCAAATCAACCTCGAGGCCGCCAGCCGGTATACGGAATCGACTGCCGCGATGGCTGTGACCGGCTGGCAACACGATTTCCGCACGGTCAGCACCAACCTTTATCTGCCGCCCGGCTGGAAACTGTTTTCCGTGCATGGCGTGGATAACCTGCCGAATACCTGGTTACAGCGATGGACTCTGCTCGATTTGTTTATGGTGCTGATTATCGCGATCGCCATCGGGCGTCTGTGGAACTGGAAATGGGGGCTCTTCGCCCTGCTGACGATGGCCTTGATCTGGCACGAAGCCAATGCGCCAAAACTGATCTGGCTTCACCTGATAGCCGCTGTCGCACTGCTCAGGGTCTTGCCGGAAGGCATCTTTAAAAAGCTGACCTGGTGGTACCGCAACGCAACCTTGCTGGCGCTGGTACTGGTTCTGATTCCTTTTGCCATTCTGCAGGTCCGTGGCGCGATTTATCCGCAAATCGGTCTTCACGCCAATTATGACAGGCCCGTCACCACATCGGCTGCCAGTCCGGTAAACGACGGCATGCTGGAATACAGTGTCATCGCCGAAGAAGCGATGCCCGATTTGCTCGAACGTGGACGAACGGTGGGCAAGATGATCACCGGGTCCGACGCACCCGGCTCTGTGGGCTATGGCGACTCGCGGCGGAATCAAGCCAGTCAGACCGTCGACCCCAATGCGAATATCCAGACCGGCCCCGGCCTGCCTGCCTGGAACTGGCAACTGGTACGTCTGCAGTGGAACAGCCCGGTCAGTCAGGGGCAGGAGTTGCACCTCAACCTGATTCCACCGACCCTCAATATGCTGCTCAATTTCCTGCGCGTGCTGTTTTTGGTACTGCTGATAGCCCGCCTGTTGCGTGCGGTCAGTCGTGACGACAAGCCGGATCAGCCGAAAAAACCGGGGCAACATTTTGCCAGGGCTACGTCCCCGCTCCTGCTTTTACCGGTGTTATTCGGACTGACAGGCCCCTGCAGCGAAAGTTATGCAGAAACGGTGAACAATGCAACCACGGTAAAACCTGTCGCAACAGCGGTTGGAAAAAATGTCAGCGCGTTTCCCGACGAACAGATGCTGCAACGTCTGCGTGAGCGCTTACTGGCCGATGCGGAATGTCTGCCGGCCTGCGCGCAGATCGAAACCCTGCAGATGGAACTGTCCGAAGCGCAGCTGACGCTTCATCTCAAGGTTCACGCGGCGGCGGATGTTGCCATTCCGCTGCCGGGTCAGAGCGGACAGTGGCGGCCGGATTATGTGTTGCTGCAAAACCGGATCGTTGACGAACTGTCGCGGGACCAACAGGGCAATCTCTGGCTTGGACTCAAGGCCGGCATCCACGCTGTCACGCTTCAGGGGCGTTTGCCGAATCAGGCACAGCTGCAGCTTTCCCTGCCCTTGCTGCCAAAGTCTGTGCAATGGCGTGGCGACGGCTGGGTGGTTGAAGGTATTCGCGATAACAACGTGCCTTCCAGTCAGTTACAACTGATTCGCAACCGGGCGCTGGCGGATGAAACCGCTATCGATGAAGGTGAAAACAACATCCTGCCACCTTTGCTGGAAGTTGAGCGAACCTTGCACCTGGGCCTGGACTGGACGGTCGTCACCCGGCTCCGGCGTTTATCGCCGGTCGGCAGCCCGATCAGTATCAGGGTACCGCTGCTGCCACAGGAGTCCGTTCTGAGTAATGCGTTTAGCATCAACAACGGCGAATTACTGGTCACCATGTCGGCTGCCGAGCGCGAATTGAACTGGACATCCCAGCTCCCGGTCGCCGGCGAGCTGAGCCTGGAAGCGATCCGGACAGAGGGTCTGGTGGAATCGTGGAAGCTGGATATCAGCCCGATCTGGCATGTCGACATCGACGGCATTCCTGCCGTACATAATACAAGTCAGAACAGTGTCTGGCTGCCGGAATGGCAACCCTGGCCCGGTGAAAAAATCAATCTGCAAGTCAGCCGACCAGAAGGTGTCGAAGGCCGCACACTGACAATCGACCGCAGCATCATGACCGTGTCGCTGGGCAAACGCTCCAGAGAATCGAGCCTGAGATTGCAACTGCGCTCCAGCCGTGGCGGGCAACATGCGATCCGCTTGCCGGAAAACGCCGAATTACTATCTGTATCGATCAACGGCAACTCGCAACCTGTGCGTCAGCAACAGGGTGAAATGAGTCTGCCGATCGTGCCGGGCGAGCAGGCGATCGAGATCAAATGGCGCGAGGCGAATGCTATCGGCACGATGTCGAAAGCATCGCCCGTCGATCTCGGACTGGACAGCGTGAACAACAGCACCACCTTGCAGCTGGGCCGCGACCGCTGGGTATTGTTTACCAACGGGCCGCTGATGGGGCCGGCAGTGCTGTTCTGGGGTGTGCTGCTGGTCATTCTGCTGGGTTCGGTGATACTCGGTCGAATCAAGGACAGTCCGCTGAAAAGCTGGCAGTGGTTTTTACTTGGCGTCGGCTTGAGTCTGGCGACACCGCTGATGATCGTGATCGTCGTCGGCTGGTTGCTGGCAATGCAATACCGCCCCAGGCTGCAATCCGTGCAAAGCGCCGGAGTCTTCAACCTCGCCCAGACCCTGTTGATTCTGCTGACACTCGGCGCACTCGGCGTCCTGACCACTGCCCTCCAGCAAGGCCTGCTGGGCTGGCCGGAGATGCAGATCGCAGGTAACGGCTCGCATGCCTGGGAGCTGCGCTGGTACCAGGACCGGGTCGACAAGGTACTGCCCCAGCCCTGGGTTATCAGTCTGCCGCTCATGGCCTACCGGGTCCTGATGCTGCTGTGGGCCTTGTGGCTGGCGTTCTCGCTGATTGGCTGGCTGCGTCAGGGTTGGCAAAACTTCACGGTCGGCGGCCTGTGGCGTGAAAGCGAGAAATCCAAGAAGAAAAAGGCTGCTGCCGACAAGACACTACCCGCCGACTCCCGGTGAACACTTGAAACGACCAGGCGGCAAGCCTGGCCGGAAAAAAGTGCAAGCCCATTGACAGATCGCCGTCAGAATCGACGGCGCAAGTCCGGGTCTTTTAGATGAAGACGTCCGTTTCTGTCCGGAATCCTGCGTCCGCTCCGCTAAGCTGGCATCGCCTCTAAACGGATCGTATAAAATCATGAAACTCACCGCGCGCGACTGGACGCTACTGATTGTATTATCCGTACTCTGGGGCGGATCATTCTTCTTCGTGGCCATCGCGGTCCGGGAAGTGCCACCGCTGACGGTGGTTTTGCTGCGGGTATCCCTCGCCGCCCTGCTGCTTTTTTTCTGGCTTCGGGTCCGCGGAGAAAAACTGCCCACCGCCATACCGGTATTTCTGGTCATGGGCCTGCTGAACAACGTCATCCCGTTCAGCCTGCTGTTCTGGGCGCAGACAACCATCGCCAGCGGACTCGCTTCTATCCTTAATGCGACAACGCCGATTTTCTCCATGTTGATCGCACATGCCCTGCTGGCAGACGAGCCGATGCAAACAAACAGGCTTGCCGGCGTTTTACTTGGTCTGCTCGGCGTTGCCGTGCTGATAGGCGGTAATGCGCTGCAGGGTATGGACATAAGCACGCTCGGCATGCTTGCCTGCTTGGCCGCTGCCTTTTCCTACGGCCTGGCGAGTGTTTACGGCAGGCGCTTCAAAGCCATGCAGATCAACCCGACTGCCGGTGCCTTCGGTCAGTTGGCGGCATCGTCGCTGATCATGATGCCTGTTGTCATATTCATCGACCGGCCCTGGACACTTCCCGCGCCCGGATTTGCCGCTGTCATATCGATCATTGCGCTGGCTACGGTGTCCACCGCGCTGGCTTATCTGATCTATTTTCGCCTGCTGGCCGCCTGCGGTGCGGTCAATGTCGCGCTGGTCACACTGCTGATTCCGCTCAGCGCCGTATTGCTTGGCATTGTTTTTCTCGGCGAACAGCCGGAACCGAAACATATTGCGGGCATGGCACTGATCGCCTGCGGCCTGCTTGCCGTGGATGGACGCCTCTGCAAAAGCCTGTTACGGAAGAAAACTGTTTTCAAACCAGGATCAACGCCACGCCGGGCACAAAAATAATCAGAGCGAGGCGGAAAATATCAGCAACCCAGAACGGCGTCACGCCACGGAAAATC
>JAGRHW010000220.1 GCA_020444765.1 Gammaproteobacteria bacterium
AGTTCGGCGCCGTATTCGCGAAATTTCTGCAGATCACCCGGGTAATAAAAACCGAATGCCCGATCTCTTGCGATGGCGATCCGTAATCCGGCATATTGACCGTAATTCTTGTAGTCGGGTTTGAAAGTCAGGGTTTTTGCCGGCCGCTCGGCGGAGCTGGCGATCTCGATTATTTTTTCAAGGTCCAGCGCCGGCGCGAGAAAATCAGCGATGGCGTTGATCTTGTCTTTCGCATCGGCCAGTTCATTACCGGGGATAAGCCCGAGGTGTTCTTCATCGATCGATAAGCCGGGATTTTCGTGGACTGCGCCAAGTACGGGAATCGTGGTGAAATGCTCGACGCTGGCGCGAAGTTTGGCTTCATGCCGCGCGCCGCCGACACGGTTGAGGATGACGCCGGCGATGCGGATATCCGCATCGAACATCTGATAACCGATCAACAGCGGCGCGATACCCCGGGTCATGCCGCGGCAGTCGATAACCAGAATCACCGGTGCCTTGAGTAGTTTGGCGACGGCGGCGTTGCTGTTACTGCCGTCCAGCGCAACACCGTCATAAAGCCCTTTATTACCTTCGATAAGCGAAATGTCGGCGTTCTCAGTGGCCGCGTAAAAGTCCTCAATGACTTCTTCATCGCTTGAGATAAAGGTGTCAAGGTTGGCGCAAGAGCGGTTGGCGGCCAGCGATAGCCAGATCGGGTCGATGTAATCCGGGCCTTTTTTGCAAGGCGCGACATCAAGCCCTCTGCGCGCGAGCAGCGCTGTCAGACCAATTGAGATCGTCGTTTTGCCGGAGGATTTATGCGCGGCTGAAATAAACATATGGGCCATGGTTGCATCCTCGCGGTAATCCGCGCAAGTCTTAGCTGACTTGTGATTCCTCGCTGTCCGCCAGTGAGCTTGGCAGCAAGGGTAACAGCTTCATGGCGAAAACAACGATGCCGATCGAAACCGCTATGCCGCCGATACCCAGCAGAAACTCCCAGATCGACGGAGTGTAGCTGGCGATCATGCCGTCATAGAAACTGCTGCTGACTTCCTTGCCCGGGAACAAGGTCAGCGGGAATGCCTGGCCGCCGATGATGATGACATACAGAGAAGAAAACGCACCGAGAAGCACCAGTATACAAGCGAGCACGATCATCTTGCGCTGGCCCTTGAAGCGGTTTGAATAAATAAGATACAGGGGCGCGAGTGTGCCTATGCCCAGACTGACAAACCAGATCAGAAAGGTATAGATACCACCGTCGAGCAGAATGAACTTTTCCCAGTCCTGATGCTCGGTTGCATAGAGATTGGTGAGATGATAGACCACAGATATATACAGCACTGAAGCAACGAAGACACCGAGAAGACGGGTCAGTGTCTGGAGAACTTCGTCACCGAGTTGCATTTTCGTGCCATGGTAGGCAGCCATCAGCACCAGAATGAAAATTGCCAGGCCAAAGGAAAAAGACATGATAACGAACATCGGGCCGAGAATGGCGGCATCATAGCCTTGCCGGGCGACCAGAAAACCGAAGATTGAACCAGTACCGGTGGTCAGAATGAGGCGCCAGACAAATGCGACCAAACCGGCCTTGGAGCTGTATTCCTGCATGCGTCGTTCCATCATCAACCACAGGTAAATGCCGGTGATCAGAAAGAATCCGTTATACAGCAGGATATTCCAGGTAAAAATGGATTTGAAATTGTAGTAGGTCATGGCCACGATCAGACGATCCGGACGGCCCAGATCCAGAACCAAAACCATTAAGCCGCCAGCCAGCAGGGCTATTGCCAGTAACGCCGACAGGCGTCCGAGCGGTTTGTAGGCTTTTTTGCCGAATACCGAGCCGATCGACGCAACATTAAGTGCGCCAGACGCGGCAACGATCAGAAAAATCGCAAACACATGCGGCAGACCCCAGACGACCTGGTTGGACATGCCCGTAACATAATGACCTTCGCTTTCCATATGATGGAAGGCGAAAAGCGCCAATACGACGATCAGGCCGATACTGCCAAGCAGCGCCAGAAAGCCGTTTGAGCGTCCCTTGATTTCCGAATAGGTGATGAGTGATGCCATGACTAGATTCCCCAATACCGGATGCCGGGATTCAATCCGAGATCCGCACGTATTTGCGTGCTGCCGAATTTCTGCAATGCCTTGGATATTTCGCTCTCAGGGTCATTGAGATCACCGAAAAGAATCGCGGTTTTTCCCTGATTGACAGCTTCGGCACAGGCAGGCACGGCGTCGGGTCCGTCTTTGTCCACCCGATGGACGCACATGGTGCAGGCTTCCACGGTTCCCTTGCCGCGTGGCTCGGTCGGCAACTGATCAGTTACTTTTTCGTGTACGAACGAGCGGGCCTTGTAAGGGCAGGCCATCATGCAATAGCGACAACCAATGCAGATGTGCTTGTCCACCAATACAATACCGTCGGCACGCTTGAAGCTGGCGCCGGTCGGGCAGACATCTGCGCATGGTGGTGATTCGCAGTGCTGACACATGATCGGCAGGGTGGTGACATGATCGTTCTCGGTATCCTTGACATGCACCTTACGTATCCATTGGACGTCGGTCGCGGGCCTGTCATGTCCCTTGACGCCGTGTTCTTTTCTGCAAGCCTGGATAGCCAGCTCGATGTCGTTCTCGCCAAGCTGGTTGGTATCAATCAGCATACCCCAGCGTACCGCGCTCGATACGGCCTGGTCGGCGGGTTTGGCGGAAGCTTGCCGATAGAGGAAAACCCCCGGCGCCACCGTCGCCACACCGAGTGCTGCGGTTCCGGCGATAAATCCGCGGCGTGAACTGTTCACGGTAGACGGTGTATCCTGATCGCGAGAAGCTGATTCTTTCATAGCATTATTGGTTGTCTTGCAGTTTTTCAAGAGACGACTCAATCAGCGTTGTTGCACTGAGTAAAGAGGCAGAAGGATCTGTATCAGACATTTCCGCCGGCGCATGCTGGCCTGTCAAGATAGATTCGCCGGAACCAACCGGTTTGTCGGCGTGGCACTCAAAGCAGTCGATCTTGACTGCCGCGTAGGTATGACAGGTCGAGCAGAAATGCTCGGGGCTCTCATGCGAGACGAATTGCTGGTTTTCATCCGGCTGCACATGGCAGGCGATACATTCGACCAGGCTGTGTTTGGAAGTACGTATGCCCTGGTGAATGGTCTGATCGCGCTTGTGCAGGATAAACTCGAAATGGTTTCGACGCATGACGTCGGTGGGTTCGACGCATTGCTCGCCTTTTGCTTCGGGAATAACCGGCCCAAGACCTTCGGCGGCAGTGCCGTCGAATGACATCGCCGCCAGCAGGACGGCGATGTTTAAGATGAAACCCGGTCTCGACATTCGCTTTTTCATTTCATTTGCCGCCAAGAACGTTTAGTGGTCACCCAGGGCCATATCGATGTAGCCGGTCGGACAGACATCGGAACAAATATGGCAACCGATGCACCGGGTGTAGTCGGTATCGACGTATCGGCCGGTGGTCGACTGGTCTTTCTTGACCCGGAATACGGCATCCTGCGGGCAGTAGACAACACAGTTGTCGCACTCAAAACACATACCGCAACTCATGCAACGTTCCGCTTCGGCTACCGCGTTTTCTTCGGGCAGAACTTTCAGGCGTTCCTCGAAATGACCGAGCACCTGTTCGGAATCGGGACCGAACGTTTCGCGTTGATTTCTTGCGACATACGGAAAATGGGCAAGGAACATCCGGTCAGTGGAGATGATTTCCTGAGACGAACGGTCTTCAAAATTGTGCACGGCGTAGTCAGCGGACGAGGTACCCCAATGCTGACCGTGATCGTATTCGGAGACATTCAGGCCAGACTCGGCAAGCTTTTGCAGCAGGTCGAAGTGGTGCACATCAACCTTAGGCCGTTTTTTCTGATCCGCCTCACTGAGATAGTTATGGATGCTTTCCGCAGCGATAGACGCTTGACCTATAGCCGTTGTCAGCAGGTGGGGGCGGATAATATCCCCGGCGACAAAATGTCCCGGTTTGCCCGGCATCTGGTAAAACGCATCGGCGTCTATCAGTCCGCGGCCGTTGTCGAGTTCTTCAAGTCCAGCCAGATCACCAGACTGACCTATGGCGGAAACGATAAGGTCGCATTCGATATCGAACTCGGAACCTTCGACCGGAACAGGGCGGCCGCCGTCCATCGTGCATTTCGCCATACGCAGTGCTGTGGCTCGGCCCTGATCGTTGAGGATGACTTCAAGCGGCATGACACCATCGAGAATAGTCACACCTTCCTTGAGCGCATCTTCCACTTCGTGTTCAGTGGCGGTCATTTCCGATTGTGGAAACAGTGACGTCAGGGTTACTTCTGCGCCTTCACGTGCAGCTGCATAGGCAGAATCGTGGGCAACATAGCCGCCGATGACGTGCTCGGGCTGCTCTTCCTCTTTGAGGGTGTTTATTTTGCCCAGCCGCCTGGCGACGGAGACCACGTCGATAGAGGTATCACCACCGCCGACGCAGACCACGCGATTAGCGGTTACCTGCATGGTTCCCTTGTTGAAGGCTTCAAGAAAGGCGACACCGGAGACGCAGTTGGGCGCGTCACTGTTGGCCACGGGTAAGGAGCGGCCGGATTTACAGCCGATGGTCCAAAGTATTGCGTCGTATTCCTTTTCGAGCTTTTCGATATCGACATCACGACCCACGCGGGTACCGAGTTGTGTATCGATGCCGCCCATATCGAGGATGCGCTGAATCTCGTGGTTGAGGTATTCACGCGGTGTACGATAGCCGGGAATTCCATATCGGAACATGCCGCCCAGTTCGTCGTGGTCGTCGAATACGGTGCTGCCGTAGCCTTTACGGCGCAGTTGATAGGCAGCGGCCAGACCGGCTGGACCACCGCCGACGATGGCGACTTTTTTGCCATTGAGGGCGGGCGGTTCGGCAAATTTGAAGTTTTGTGCCTTGGCGGTATCGCCAATAAACTGCTCTACGGCGTTGATACCGACGAAATCGTCAACGTTGTTGCGGTTGCAGCCATCCTGACAGGGTGCCGGGCAAACCCGTCCCATCATTGACGGGAAAGGGTTGGCATCGGTTGAGCGCTGGAAGGCGTATTCCTGCATGCTGATGTCGGCGGGTGGTTTTTCGATACCCCGGACGATATCCAGATAACCGCGGATATCCTCGCCAGACGGGCAGCTGCCCTGGCACGGAGGTGTGCGATGAACATAAACCGGGCATTTATGGGATTCATCCTGGTTGAAAATCTGATCGTTCAGTGACTGCCATTTGTTCTGACCGTCTTCAAAGCGGCGCCAGGTAAGTTTTTTGTTCATGTCGTCTCTTGACGTTGCCATGGGGGTTCCTCCGTTTGAGGTGTGCCTTGATTCAGAAATAAAAAGTTAAACTTCTTGCCCGTCAAGAATAATTGCGTTACTGACGAGTTGATGGACGCTGACTATCTGATCCATCCCGAATTCGTAATAGGGAAGCACTTTGGTAAACTGGCTTTTACAGATAGCGCAAATCGCAGCCATATGCGTCACATTGTGATTTACCACCACATGCTTCAATGCTTCCATTCTCGGTAGCGCGCCTTTGACCCGTACTTCCATTAAATCGTCGGTGAGTAGACCACCGCCGCCGCCACAACAGAATGTCCCTTCCTGGATAGTGTTGGCCGGCATGTCGTAATAGTTGTTACAGACCGCTTTTAAGATCGCTCGCGGAATCGTAAATTGGCCACCGGGTTCAGAGCCCATGCGTGAAGCACGCGCCACATTGCAGGAGTCGTGGTAGGTGAGTGTCATATGGTCGTTCTGAGACTTGTCGAACGTCAGTGCGTTTTTCTGCATCAGATCGTAGGTGAACTCACAAATATGCTGCGGTACCGGGTATTTGGGATCAAGAAAATCAAAGGGGCCGGCTAATGTATTGAGAAAGCTGTAAGCTACTCGCCAGGCATGGCCGCATTCGCCGAAAACGATGCGTTTGACACCGAGGTCGAGTGCGGCCTGGCGGATTCGCAGGGCGAGTTTCTGCATGTTTTCATAACTGCCGATAAACATGCCGAAATTGGCGGCTTCCGAGGCGTAGGAGCTGATAGTCCAGCTGACCCCGGCCTGATGGAATACCTTGGCATAACCGATCAGTCCGTCGATATGC
>JAGRHW010000221.1 GCA_020444765.1 Gammaproteobacteria bacterium
CCTCGATACGACCATAAGCCGAACGCAAACCTTCAACTGTCAGCATCGCTGTTCTCCTCCTCGGCATTGCCCAGATAGGCCGCGATTACGGCCGGATCTTTCGACACCACGCCGGGCGCGCCCTCGGCGATTTTTTCGCCATGATCGAGCACCACGATGTGGTTGGAGATACGCATGACCATTTTCATATCGTGTTCGACCAGCAGAATGGCGATCCCGGAGGCCGCCAGTTCGGCGATCAACTCGTCGATTTCCTCGGTCTCGACCGCGTTGCAACCGGCAGCCGGTTCATCCAGCAGCAGCACCTGCGGGTTCATCGCCAGGGCCCGGGCGATCTCCAGACGCTTGAGCGCGCCATAGGACAGATTACCCGCTTCCTGTTCGGCGGCCTTGTCGAGGCGCACGCGCTTGAGATGTTGCCAGGCGCCTTCGCGAGCCTTGGCGGCACGCTGGCGCGACGATGGCAGGCTGAGCAGATCGGCCCACACCGAACCGCGCTCCTGCAGGTGATAACCGGTGATGACATTTTCCAGCACCGTCATTTCCTGAAAGATCTGCAGGTTCTGGAACGTGCGCGTCAAACCCATGGCCGCCAGACGGTGCGGCGCTGCGCCGGTTACCTCGCGCTCTTTCAGCACGACCTTGCCCTGGAGCGGCTGGTAAACACCGGAGATCATATTGAACAGCGTGGTTTTGCCTGCGCCATTCGGCCCGATCACCGAAACGATCTCGCCCGGCTCGACCTTGAAACCCACATCATGAACAGCCCGCACGCCGCCGAAGCTGATGCCCAGGCCGGAAACTTCCAGCAAGCTCATTCTCCCCTCCCTTGCAGTTTTGCTGCAATCGACGGCAACAGGCCTCGCGGCAGGAAGATCATCACTATAACCATGACCGCGCCGAGGACCAGCTGTTCATACTCGGCAAATACGGTCAGTACCTGCGGCAGCAAGGTCAGAATGACCGCGCCGAAGCTCGCGCCCAGCACCGAACCGACACCGCCCAGCACCGCCATGGTGACCATCTCGATGGAGTGCATAAAACCGGCGACATCCGGCGTGATAAAACCGTTTTGCAAGGCCAGCAGCGAACCGGCGACCGAGGCATAGACCGCGGAAATCACAAAGGCCTGCAACTTGACCCGCGCGACATCCACACCCACCGTGCTGGCGGCTACTTCCGATCCGTGTAATGCACGCATGGCCCTGCCCGTCGGGCTGTTAAAGAGATTCAGCGCCAGCCACACGCCGAGCACAAAAACCACCGCGCTGGCGATATACCAGAACTCGCCATTGGAAAGTTTCCAGCCCATCTCACGCAGCCAGGCGCGTAAGCCCAGTTTGGTTACCGACATACCATCCGGCCCGCTGGTCAGGGCACGCTCATTATTGAGCACCATCGACACCAGTATGCCGAAGCCGAGTGTCGCCACCGCCAGGTAATAGCCCTTCAGGCGCAGGATCGGCCGCCCGATCAGCACCGCCATCACGGCCGACACCAAGGCCCCGAGCAACACCGCGAAAGCCGGATGCAAACCCAGATGCGGCGGCGCCAGCGCGCAGGAATAGGCGCCGATCCCGGCAAAGCCGGCATGGCCCAGGCTGATCTGCCCGGCATAGCCGATCAATATGACAAGCCCGACCACGGCCAGCGCGTTAACGAAAATCAGCGCCCCGACGCGGTAGTAATAACCCGAAGGAAAGAAAATCGGCAGCAGCGCGATAAACGCGATCAGGATCGCCAGTTGTAACCATTTTTTCTTCGCCGTCATGACTTAAACCCTCTCCGTGGCCTTGGCGCCGAAGAGCCCTTGCGGCATCACGAACAACACGCCGAGTATGACGACAAAGGCCACCGCATCCTTGTATTGCGAGGACAGATAACCCGCGGTCAGCGCTTCCAGCAGGCCGAGCAGCAAACCGCCAACCAGCGCCCCTTTGGGGTTACCCATGCCACCGAGCATGGCCGCGGCAAAGCCTTTTAGCGCAAGCCCGACACCGACGTCGTAACCGACCAGGGTGATCGGCGTCACCAGTACACCGGCCAGCGCACCTATGCCCGCGGACAAGGCGAAAGACAGCGTCATCACATAATTGGTATTGATGCCCACCAGTTGTGCGGCCAGACGATTATTGGAGGTCGCCAGCACGCTCTTGCCGGTCAGAGTTTTGGTAAACAACACCCAAAGCCCGACAAACACCGCCAAAGCGCCGCCGATCACCCAGACACTCTGCGGCAGTAGAGTCGCGCCGAGTAAGTGGATAGGATCGTCGCCGAAAAAGCCGGGAAGCGATGCAGCTGCTTGTCAAATACAAGCTGTGCCGCGCCGCGAATGAGTATCGAGGCGCCGATCGTGATAATGATCAGCGACACCACCGGGGCGCCACGCGCCGGCTCGATGGCGAATTTATTCAATGCAACCCCGATCGCTGCGGTAATCACAATAGCGCTGAGCGCCGCCAGCGGCAAAGGCAGGCCGGCCTCGAAGGTAAATACGGTGATCATGCCGCCAAGCATGACGAATTCGCCCTGGGCGAAATTCACCACATCCGAGGCATTATAGATAATGGTAAAACCAAGAGCGACCAGCGCATACACGGCACCGACGGTCACCCCCGAAAAGAGAAATTGCATCAAGGCGTCCATGGACGTCTCCCAAGAGGCAGTGGCTACGGGTGGAAAAACAGGGCCGTGAAAGCATCACGGCCCACCAGTGGCTGACAGCCGTCTTAGTCGATCGAGGTCCAGCCGCCGTCTTTGATTTCCAGCATACGGAAAGCCGACAGATCCAGCCCCAGATGATCGTCCGGGCTGAAGGTGTAGGTACCGGTAGTGCCAACCAGTCCAGACGTTGCCTCAAGTGCGTCGCGGATCGCTTCCGGCTCGGCTTTACCGGCGCGCTTGATCGCATCGGTCATCAGGCTGAAGGCATCGTGCGCATAGCCGCCAAAGGTCGAAACCTTCTGCTGGTATTTTTTCTCAAACTCGGCCTTGTAGCTCGTGACCACCGCTTTCTGCGGATCGTTATCGGCAAGAATATCGGCAATCAGCAGCGCAGTGCCCGGCAGACGCACACCCTCGGCACTGTCACCACCGACCAGTTCGATAAAGCCGTCCGATGCAACCCCGTGACTCTGATACAAAGGCACCTCTATACCCAGCTGAGCGAAGTTGCGCGTTACAATAGCTGGCCCCTGACCAAAACCCGGGTTGAGCACGGCCTGTACGCCTTGGGTTGATTTTATCTTGGTCAGCTGCGGGGTCATATCCGCGTCCTGCGGTCCGTAGGTTTCATCGGCGAGAATTTCGATACCGTAGTTACCGACCACCTCTTTGCATTGCGCCTGCATCGACGCACCAAAACCGTCGGTACCGGAAATCATGCCGATACCCTTGATCTCGTTGCGTTGCATGTTTTCAAAGATCTTTTCACAGGCCATGCGATCGGTGTGTGGTGTTTTGAAGACATTTTCGCGAACCGGATCGATGATGCTGATCGCGCCCGCGAGCGAGATGAACGGAATGCCTTCGTCCTGAGCCACATCGATAATCGACATGGTGGTACCGGTAGTGGAACCGCCGATAATAGCAACGACTTCATCGTCCTCGACCAGACGTGTGGCAAAGGTGCGCGCCTTGTTCGGATCGCCGCCATCGTCATAGAGAACCAGTTCGATCTCTTCGCCGTTGATACCGCCGGCGGCGTTGAGGTGTTCGACCAGCATTTCCAGCGTTTTGGCTTCCGGGTCGCCGAGAAAAGCGGCCGGGCCGGATGCGGACAGACTGGCACCCAGCTTGATTTCAGCCTGGGCGGTCGCCGTCAGGCCCAAAGCCAACAACGTGGCTAGCGCAGTAGTGGTTAATTTCATGGATAATCCCCCCTTTGGTTTCTTTAATGTTATCCAGTTAGACCAGGAACCGGCCGACGACTGTTCAGTCGCCGCCGGGCCAGCGAATCATGACTCGCCGAAAACGCGATGCCACGAAAGCGGTATCCGTCAGGCTGGCATTCCCTGCTGGGTTAGCCCCCGTGACGTGAAAATCGGAAAATGCAGCCGACTGGTTGACGTAAATATTGCCAGTCAGGTTTATTGAAAGATTGACCCCCGCACGCACGAATGCCTTGCTCGCTGCTTCAATCAGGGCGCTGTCCGTGGCATAGAGCGCAGCGGTAATCGCCCCTTTCTGCGCAGCCAGGCCAGAAGCTTTTTCGATGGCTTCGGCGGCGTCCTCGCAGGGCACGACAAAAGCAATCGGGCCGAAGCACTCGTTGGCCTGCGTGTCAGAGTTGGCATTATCAAGCTTGACCAGCAAGGGCGTGGCCGAAAGTCCGGCACCGGTTTCACCGCTGTCGCGGACAATTTGCCCGGCCGCACGCGACTGCTCGACACGCTCGATAATCGCCGGATTGACGATCGCTCCGCAAACACCGGCAGCCCGGTCGGCATCACCGAGCAGGCGATCGATCGCCGTGACGATGCCGTCGACCACGGCGTCGAGATCCTTGAAACCCTCATCGGTTTCTATACCCTGCTTCGGCAGATAAAGGTTCTGCGGCGAGGTGCACATCTGCCCGGAATACAAGGACAGGGAAAACGCCAGGTTCGCACACATGCCTTTGAAATCATCCGTGGCGGTGATCACCACCGAGTTGACCCCGGTTTCCTCGCTGAAGAGCTGCGCCTGGCTTGCATTAGCCCGCAACCAGTCGCCAAAAGCGGACGATCCTGTATAGTCGATCAGCTTGACCGCAGGCGCCTGCGCCAGGGTTTTTGTAAGCTCTGCGCCCGGCTCATCGGCCGCCAGCAGAACCGCATCGGCCGGCAGACCGGCTTCTTCCAGCACCTCGCGCATCACCCTGACAGTCAGCGCCAACGGCAGAATCGCCTTGGGGTGCGGCTTGACGATAACTGCATTACCTGTCGCCAGGCTTGCAAAAATACCCGGATAACTGTTCCAGGTTGGAAAGGTATTGCAGGCAATAGCAAGACTGACACCCTGCGGCACGATCTCCCAGCGTTTTTCCAGCACGATCGGCGCATGTTTGCCCTGGGGTTTTTCCCAACGCGCGCTGCGCGCGGAAAAGGTCATTTCCGCATAGGCTGCGGCAACGGCTTCGAGGCCCCGGTCCTGGGCATGCGGACCGCCGGCCTGAAAAGCCATCGGAAAAGCCTGTCCGGTGGTATGCATGGTGGCATGCGCCAGCAGAAAACTTTGCTCATTGAGGCGCTGCAGAGCTTCGAGTAACACACCGACGCGCGTTTCAGGCGAAGCCTCCGCCCAGCCCGACGCCGCAGCATCAGAGGCGGCAAGTAATTCATCAGCGGAGGCCGACGGATAGCTAACGCCAAGCTCCAGGCCCCAGGGCGAATTTTCCTGCCCGACATGACACGATGCCGGATGGCCCGGCAGTTCAAAGGCCTGCCCCAGCAAGGCGTTGAAATCGTCCTGCCCTTTGTCCTTGGCGTTTTCGCCGTAAAATCTGGCGGAAGGAATTTCAGGGAAAGGCGTCCAGAACTCACGCGTCTTCAGCGCCTCCACGGCCTGTTCGAGCAATTCCCGATGGCGATCGAAAAACGTCGTCATATTTCCCCCTCGTGGCGTTTATTTGCCAGATATTATTGACCGACCGGACGGTTTATGCAACAGTTTGTTTAATTCGCCGACGAGGCTGATCAGGAGGAGAAAAACAAATGACCCAATCCGAGACTGTGCTCGCGGAACTGGCGAACGGTGTACTCACACTAACGCTCAACCGCCCGGACAAACTCAATTCTTTCAACGAGGAAATGCACCTGGCGCTGCGCGCGCAGATCGAACGGGCTCACGAGGACCCGGCCATCCGCGCCGTTCTGCTGACCGGCGCCGGACGTGGCTTTTGCGCCGGCCAGGATCTGGGCGACCGCGATCCACGCAAGAGCACGGAAAAACCCGATCTCGGCCATACTCTCGACACCTTTTACAACCCCACGCTGCGTCTGATACGCGGCCTGGAGAAACCGGTGCTTTGCGCCGTCAATGGCGTGACCGCCGGCGCCGGCGCCAATATCGCCTTTGCCTGCGACATCGTGCTGGCCGCGCAATCGGCCAAGTTTATTCAGGCGTTTTCCAAAATCGGTTTGAT
>JAGRHW010000222.1 GCA_020444765.1 Gammaproteobacteria bacterium
TACCGAACTTGACCGGCGTCAGCGCCAGGCCTTTCTTGAGTACCGGGCTTTGCTTGTTGAATTCGCGTATCGCGCCCCGGCGCGCCACGTAGTCACTGGATGCTTCGAGCTGGTCGACCAGTTCGTGAATCACATTGTCCTCGACCGTTTGACCATAGGGCGTGACATTACGCTCGCCCGTCCCATAAAAATTGACCCGCCTGACATCCAGCGCGTCCCTGCCGAGTTCACGGGCGATATTGTCGATAATATACTCGATCACGATCGCGCCCTGTGGACCGCCAAAACCGCGGAAAGCGGTATTCGACTGGCTATGGGTTTTGCCGCACAGCGCCTTGATATCGGCATCGGACAGGTAATAAGCGTTATCGACATGACAGATGGCACGGGTTGCAACCGGCGGCGTCAGATCGGTGGAAAAGCCGCCACGCAGAACCATCTCGACCTTCAGCGCGAGAATTCGCCCCTCGTCGTCAAACCCGGCCTGATACTCGTAATAAAAACAATGTCGCTTGCCGGTCGCCAGAAAATCATCGTCCCGATCCAGACGCAACTTGACCGGCCGTTGCAGATGATCGGCGCAGATCGCCGCGACGCAGGCAAACAGGCCGGACTGCGACTCCTTGCCGCCGAAACCACCACCCATGCGCCGGGACTCGACGAGTACCTGATTGAAATCGCGGTTCAGCGCATGCGCCACCAGATGTTGCATTTCTGTCGGGTGCTGGGTGGAACAATAGAGCTGCATGCCACCATCCTCTTTCGGTATGGCGTAGGAAATCTGTCCCTCCAGATAAAACTGCTCCTGCCCGCCGACATGCAACTCACCCGACAAGGTGTGCGGTGCCTCATCAAGTTTGCGCGCCGCGTCGCCGCGCTTCAAATGCATGGGCGGCACCAGCAGGGATTGCTGCTCCCTGGCTTGCTGCACTGAGAGGATGGCCGGCAGATCTTCATAGTCTATTTTTGCAAGTGCGGCGGCGCGACGGGCCAGTGTCATCGATGTCGCCACCACGACGAAAACCGGCTGTCCGACAAACTGCACCTCGCCATCGGCCAGAATCGGATCATCGCCGGCAATCGGCCCGCATTGATTTTGTCCCGGAATATCCTTTGCCGTCAGCACTTTCAACACGCCCGGCGCATCCAGTACCTGGCTGAAATCCAGCGCGCGGATTCGCGCATGCGCCCGCTCACTGAGACCCAGCGCCGCGTGCAGGGTGCCGCTGGACTCGGGAATATCGTCGACATAAGTCGCCTCACCCGCGACATGCAGATGCGCCGATTCGTGAGGCTGCGCCGTTCCGGCGGCGCTTTTGCTGTCACGCTTGACTTCAGACATCGTCGGCTCCGGATAACATGGCGAACACATTCACACCGTCGGCCGGCAGCGGATCGACCGGCCGCGTCTCGAGAAAAAAGCGATACAACAGATTCTGCGCGGATTGCCGGCGATTCCCTGCACTGGCCCGCATATCCGAGAGCGGCTGATAGTCCTTGTCCAGGGCCTGCATTGCTTGCCGGACCGTCGTTTCGTCCCACGCCTTGCCCAGCATTGTCTGCTCAGCATGGACGGCTCGTTTCGGCGTCGCCGCCATGCCGCCGAAGGCAATCCTTATTTTTGCAACCTTGTCACCATTGAGCGTTATCGCGAAAGCGCCGAATACCGATGAGATATCCGAATCATGGCGTTTCGACAGCTTGTAACAACGGAATGCCAGCCCCGGCGACGGTAAGGGCAAAACGATGGTTTCGACGATTTCATCTTCGCGCATGGATTTTTTCATATAGCCGATATACAGGTCTTCCAGAGGCAGACGGCGCTGACCGTCGCTGCTGCACAGAACGACTTCGGCACCGAGCGCGATCAGCGCCGGCATCGAATCACCGATCGGCGAACCGTTGGCGACATTACCGCCGAGGGTTCCGGCGTTGCGGATCGGCTGCGAGGCAAAGCGCTCCCACATATCGTCCATCTCGGGATAGTGAGCGGAGATATTCCGGTATGCCTCACTCAGCGACACGGCGGCGCCGATACGCAAAACCCCGTCGCGGCAGACGATTTCACGGAGTTCCGGCACTTCGCCAAGATAAATCAGCGGATCGAGCCGGCGGAACTGTTTGTTGACCCAGAGACCGACGTCCGTGCCGCCGGCAAGTATTGTGGCCTCGGGGTACTCCCGACGCAGCGCAGTCAACTGCACCAGACTTTTCGGCGCAAAATAGCGGCAATCCGGATTATTCAAGGCCAGTGTGTCACGGCGTTGCAGGGCTTTCAGGCGCTCGGCAAGATCATTGAAATCGGCACTGACGGCCGGCAGCTCGAACATCGCGGATGCCGCCTCGATGATCGGCCGGTAACCCGTGCAACGGCACAGATTGCCGCTCAGCGCGCTGCGGATTTGCCGGTCGTCGGGTCTGCAGCCGGCAGCCTGGTGCGTGAGATAGAGATTCCACAGCGACATCACGAAACCCGGCGTGCAGAATCCGCATTGTGAAGCATGCCGCTCGACCATCGCCTGTTGCACCGGGTGCAGCCGGCCATTGGCCTGGTGCCGCAGATATTCGACCGTAAACAGGGCCTTGCCGTCGAGGGTCGCGACAAAACAGATACAGGCATTGATGGTTTTCAACATCAGCTTATCGCCATCCAGCGAGCCGATCACGACGGTACAGGCACCGCAGTCTCCCTCCGCGCAACCTTCCTTGGTGCCGGTCAGACGGTGATTTTCGCGCACATACTGGAGCACGGACATGGTCGGATCGATAGCTTCGAGCAGCACCGGTTCTCCGTTGAGGAGAAATCGTATCGGCTTGCCCGGTTGGGCATCAGCGGCATCGTGCATCGGCTTTCCTCACCTGTTCAATTGCATGCTGACCGGGCTTGTGCGCAGGAAACGCTGTTTCCCGGCACGTCGCGCCTGTCGGCCTTCAGCTCTATAAACTAGCATAGCCGCGATTCCCCCGGGTAGCGGAAATGTGGACTATCCATGTAACTATGACTAGTATTTAACCGGACGAGACCAGCACCGGAGCGCCTTTCCAGAGCATCGAACATGCAGCCGACCGCCAGCAGTAAACCCAGTAATCTGAAGGCCTATCGAGGCTCGATATTGCATTGTTTGAAGGATCCGGGTGAGTCCCGGGACGAGAATGCTATCGAGTATCTTGAAGACGGCCTGTTACTTTGCGAGAACGGCAAAGTCCTGCGAACCGGGCCTGCCGCCGAACTGCTCGCCGGTCTGCCGGAAAATACCGATATAAACGATTACTCGGGCAAGCTTATCGTGCCCGGTTTTATCGATACGCATATCCATTATCCGCAAACCGATATTATCGGTTCCTACGGCGAGCAATTACTGCAATGGCTGGAACATTACACCTTTCCGGCCGAACGGCGCTTCGAGGATCCGACCCATGCGCAGGAGGTGGCGGATTTTTTTATCCGCGAACTGCTGCGCAACGGCACCACTTCGGCGCAGGTTCTGGCGACCGTACACCCGACTTCGGTGGACGCCATCTTCAACTCGGCGCAGCAATACAATATGCGTCTGCTGGCCGGCAAGGTGCTGATGGACCGCAATGCGCCGGACTTTCTGCGCGATACGCCGCAGACAGGCTATGACGACAGCAAGACCCTGATCGAACGCTGGCACGGCAACCAGCGGCTCGGCTATTCGATAACGCCCCGCTTCGCGCCGACTTCCAGCGAGCAGCAACTGCAACTCGCCGGTGATCTTGCCCGCGAATTTCCGGATGTGTTTATCCATACACATGTCGCGGAAAACCGCGACGAGGTCGCCTGGGTTGCAAAACTGTTTCCCTGGAGCCGCAGTTATCTCGACGTTTACGATCATTTCGGTCTGCTGCGCGAGCGGTCGGTGTTCGCGCATTGTCTGCATCTGGATTCGACCGATCTGGCAAGAATTGCTGAGACCGACGCGTCCATGGCTTTTTGCCCCACTTCGAATCTGTTTCTCGGCAGCGGTCTGTTCGATCTCGACGGCGCCCGTGAACGCGGTATCCGCGTCGGGCTGGCGACGGATGTCGGCGGCGGCACCAGCTTCAGCATGCTGCAAACCGCCAACGAGGCTTACAAGGTCTTGCAGCTGAACGGCCAGACGCTCTCGCCGTTTCGTGCCCTGTATCTGATCACCCTGGGCGGCGCCGAGGCGCTGCATATGGACGACCAGGTCGGTAACTTTCTGCCCGGCAAGGAAGCCGACTTCGTGGTCCTCGATCCCCGCGCAACGCCGTTGATGGCGCGGCGCACCGACAACAGCCGGTCGATTGCGGAAAAACTCTTTGCCATGATCATTCTCGCCGATGACCGCAGCGTGGCGGCCACCTACCTGATGGGAGAGCCGGCTTATGAAAAACCCTGACACCTCTGTACGCCGTCTGATAGAAACCCTGCCCAAAGCCGAACTGCATCTGCATATCGAAGGTACTCTGGAACCGGAGCTGATGTTCACACTGGCGCAACGGAACCGGCTTACGCTGCCGTACAAGGATGCCGCCGAGCTGCGCGCCGCTTATCAATTCGAGGATCTGCAGAGTTTTCTCGACCTGTATTATCAGGGCGCCGGCGTTTTGCAGACGGAAGAGGATTTTTACGATCTGACACGCGCCTATCTCGAGAGAGCCCGGCATGACAATATCGTCCATACGGAAATCTTTTTCGATCCGCAAACCCATACACAACGCGGTATCGACTTTGCCACGGTGGTTCAGGGCATTGCCCGCGCCCTTGGCGAAGCCGAACAGCACTGGGGACTGACCAGCCGTTTGATCATGTGCTTTCTGCGCCACCTGAGCGAAGAAGAGGCGCTGACGACGCTGGACGAAGCGCTACCGTTCAAGGCTCTGATCGACGGCGTCGGACTGGACAGCTCGGAAAGAAACAACCCGCCGGAAAAGTTTCAGCGCGCCTTCGACCGCGCCCGCGAAGAAGGTTTTCGGCTGGTCGCGCACGCCGGCGAGGAAGGACCCGCCTCCTACATCCGCCAGGCGATCGAGCGGCTGAAAGTCGAACGAATCGATCATGGCGTCGCCTGCGAACAGGACCCGGAGCTGCTGGACCTGCTGAAACAATCGCGCCTGCCGCTGACTGTCTGCCCACTATCGAACACCCGGCTTTGCGTGTTTGATGATATGTCGCAACACAATATCCTGCGGCTGCTGGAACAGGGGCTCTGTGTCACCGTCAACAGCGACGACCCCTCTTATTTTGGCGGCTACCTCAACGACAATTATCTTGCCCTGCTCGACGGCTTGCAGATGACGGTCCGGCAACTGGAGTCCCTGGTCTGCAACGGCTTCGAGGCAAGCTGGCTGGAACCCGCGGTTAAAAACAACTGGCAGGAGCAGGTTCGCCAGGCTTGTAAAGTCTAGACAGTCGCGCCGCTCAGTCGACCTCCACAAAAGCCCGAACCGGAAAGGTTCCCATACCCTTGATCTTGACCGGCACCGCGTAGAAACGGAAATCCCCGGCGGGCACCTGCGCAAGATTCGTCATGTGCTCGACAATCAGGATCTCCGCGCCGAGCAGCGTCGTGTGCACCGGCCGTTCCTTGCCGGAGACATCATCGATATTGTAGCTATCGATGCCGACAAGCCGCACGCCCGCGTCGCGCAGATGCAGCGCGGCCGCCTCGGTCAGAAAGGGATGGCCTTCATAATAGGTTTCGGTGTTCCAGTGCCGTGACCAGCCGGTTTCGACCAGTACCGCCCGGCCTTTGACATCGACATCGCGAAACACATCGACATCGATCACCGTCCGCCCCTCTTCCACCTGAACCTTGACGCCATCGAGGTGCGCGACACTGGCAAGATCGAGCGCGGACAGATCCTTGCCCTCGGCAAAGCGGTGCCAGGGAGAATCCAGATAAGTTCCCGTGTTCGAACAGAGCTCGATCCGGCCGATCTGAAACGTCGTGCCTTCGGCGTAATGCTGCTTCGAGGCCTCGCGGCTCAGGAAATCACAAATGACCGGCGGCGGCAGGCCTTTGTAGGTAACCAGGCCGTCTTCGATGGTGTGACTGAGGTCGATCAATTGCATCGGTAAATTCCAAAACTGTCGGCTGGGTGACGGCTGACAACAGGTGTCAAAGCGGCCGGGAT
>JAGRHW010000223.1 GCA_020444765.1 Gammaproteobacteria bacterium
CCTATGTACGCGATATGAAGGGCGAGGAGATCAAGCTGATTCTGGAAGACGTCTGCGACAACCTGTTCAATGAAGACCCCTATTACCAGCAAGGCGGCGATATGGTCCGCGTCGGCGGTCTCGACTATGTCTGCGATCCGAAGGAAACCATCGGTAACCGGATCAGCGAAATGACGCTCGACAACGGCGAAAAGATCGACCCCGGCAAAAACTACAAGGTTTCAGGCTGGGCCACCGTCGGCGCACAATCGCCGGGTGAGCCGGTCTGGGATGTGGTGGCGAATTACCTCAGAGATCGCAAATCCGCCAAGATCAGTAAACTGAATACGCCGAAACTGAAAAATGTCGATGGCAATCCGGGAATTTCGGATTATTCCGCCTGATAATATTTTTCGCGCAGCTGTTTAAAAGCATAGACAATAAACACCGCAACAAGGCCCCGATTCCGGGGCCTTTTCCGTTTACTTTTTTTTTTTTTTTTTCACCATCGCTTTGACATCAAACGCTTAGCCTCACCGGCAATCTGAACCGGCTGATCAAGAGCCTCCGCAAAAGCCCCAGCCCGCTTGAGAAAAGGCTTCGGACAAACGTGTCCGGAATCCCAATCCCTGAAAACACCGCTTGATATCCTGCCGGGAAACCGGCATCTTTAAACGTCACGTCAAATTACCGTCACTCATAAAAATTAATCTCCAGGTGACCGCAAGAAAATTTGAATAAAAACCAAAAGATTTTAAATCCGAGATGTATAAAAAAATAATCAAAATAATTCTGCCGCTGGTTTTCTTTCTGAGCATTTTGACAATCGGCGGCTGCGGTAACGGACCCGTTTTGCTGAGTCCGGAAAACAGCGACGGCAACACCGAGCCCAATGTGCAGTCCCCCCCTGTCGACCAGGGTGAAGGGCACGTAGAAAATGTCGTTTCCGCTTATCTGAAAGCCTTTAAAGCACCTGGTTGTGACCCGGCTAATCCCGAGGTTCTGTTTATTTCAGATGCGACAGGCTGGCAACAGATCAACTCCCTGGATTATCGGATTTTTTGCGTAAAACCAGGACGTTACAACGATCTCGGCACCATCAGGCTGAGCGCCTCAGGCAGCGAAACAAGCCCGCGCGTCATATTGCTCGACAGCACGCAAAGCACCGAACACCCGGCCGCACTTGCCGAACGTGAGCAGGCGATTCTGGAGTCCCTGAGTTTTGACAACGCCAGTCACTGGATCGTCAGCCGCCTGTCGATTCTGGACACACCGAGTGACTCGACCGCGGTCGTTTTCAACAGCGGCTCCAGTTTCAACACCCTGGATCAGATGCGGATTGAACGTTTTTACTATGGGCTGGATATTCACAACCGGGCCAATGCCAACACCATCCAGCTCAGTCTGGTCGGCAACATCAACGTCCGGCGAGGCTCGGACACGGTTTGCATTGGTCTGCTGGGATACCGCAGTCAGCCCGAATCCATAGAGATCGTCAATACCAGAATCATTAATAACGAAATCTATAACTGCAACGACGGCATCCAGACGATCATCAATCCGGATATCCGCTATTCAGTGGATTTTTCCGGGCTGATCATCGATGCCAACGATATTTACCTCACCCCGGCCATGTATACCGATTGTGCCGGTGGCCGCAACCCGACCGGTAACTGCGCCTGTGCGGAGAACGCCATCGATCTCAAGGCCGGTACAGACAACACCAATAGCCCGGTAAGGATTACCAACAACCGGCTCTGGGGTATGCGCAAAACCGATGTGCAGTGCGGTGGCTCCGGGAGCTGGGGGGCGGCGCTGGTCGGGTCGTTTAATACCCGCAATGCGCTGATAGCCGATAATGTGATTTTCGATTCGGCCAGAGGCATCAGCTTTTCCACCGGACCGAGCGATCTGACCGTATCCGGCAACCTGATACACGGGATCAACAGCACCCGGGATAATGAAGGACTGGCCCTGTCCACGACGGCCGATACGCGCAGACTCAGTTTCCTCCGTAATACCATTGTCGACGCCGGCAGTTGGCTGGTACTCCAGGCGTCGGATTCACAGGTCGAATGCAATGTGCTGATCGATTCGGGAGCGGCCCGAGGGGTTGTCCGATCCGGTACGGTCGTCGACCGAAACAGCTATTTCAATACTCCGGAGTGGTCGTCCTCTTCGAATGAAAATGTGGTCTACGGACTCGCCAGCGACTCGGCCAGCGAAGAGTTGTGTTTTACGGTAAAGCGGATTTCCAACCCGGAAAACGTCTGTCTGGCTTACGGGCAAAGCACCGATGCAAGCCCTTACCATAGCTGCTCCGGCCCGGATCAGACCTGAACGCCATACCTTACGCCGTAGTACGATATACCTGCTATGTTTTTACAAACCTTCCGCGGTCAGCAATAAACGGGAAATCATTCGTTCGACCGGCACGTAATCGTCGGTAAAAACCGGCAAATCGTCCAACTGCGTACCGGTTGCCACGAGGGGCTCGTTGATACGGAACCACTGTCGCTCGAACCCCCGGCTCGCCAACAGCGATTGCCTGGGATTGGCCTTGTCACTCGCGGCGATCACATACGTCATGCGCTGTTGGGATTGCGGGATGTCATCCAGCCAGACATCCACATGAGCGAATTCGGTGGCCAGGGTTTTCATCATGCTTTTAACCATTTTCGGGTCGGGAAACACGTCGATCACATTGGTCAGATACAAGCCATCGACCTCCAGACGCGATTTCACCAGCTGCGCATATTCGCGAGTCACCAGATGATAAGGGATAGCGACATCATGGAAGGCGTCAGTCACCACCACATCGAAACGCTCATCGGACAACTGATTGAATACCGTACGGGCATCGCGGTGAAAGATCCGCATGTCGGCGGTTGATACCGACATTTTCTGCTCGACGAGTTCGGTAACCGCGCTGTCCAGTTCCGCCACGGTGACCGTGCTGTCCGGATGTTCGGCCTTGATCGACCGTGGCTGCGTGTAGGAACCGCCGCCGGCGAAAAAATAATCGAGTTTGCCAACCTGTTCCACGGCAAAATGATTCAGCACCAGCTCATCCATCAGATGCACATAAGGAGAGATCAGCATACCCGGCTCGGACTCGTGGTTGATGCCGTGCATCAGGTGGTCGAGGATCAGCGCGCTGGCCTTGCCGAACGGCGCGCTGTCGGACGCATCGACCACGCGCAAGCAGAAGTAATTGCTCTCGCGCTCGCAGGGGTTGGCGAAACCGTTTCGCTGAACGATCAGCAGGCTGAGAAACACCGCCAGCGACAGAATCAGCACCGGCGCGGTTTTACGAACGCCGCGAAAAAACGGTATCGCCAGCGCAAACAACAGCAGCGCCGAAGCGACGATGACATTACGCGAACCGAAATACTGGATCAGCAGATAGCCGGTCAGAAACGTCCCGACAATACTGCCAAGCGCCGCCAGCGCATGCATACGTCCGACCACATGACCGGCCCGGCTGTCGAGCGCCAGCGCCAGCGTGGTCAGCAGTGGCGTTGGAATGCCGAGCAACACCGACGGCACGAAAAACATGCTCAGCACATACAGAAAACTCGCGCTGATCAGATCCAGTCCGCTGCTCTGGATCAGCGGCGCGACAAACGTCAGCGCCAGCAGACTGAGCAGACTGAACAAGCCCGCCAGCGCCAGGGTTATCCCGACCTCCCGTTCACCGGCGCCACGATCGGCCCAGACACCGCCCAGCCAGTTTCCGAGTGAAAGCCCGGCCAGGATTACACCGATAATCGACGTCCAGCTGTAAACCGACACCCCGACATAAGGGGCGATCAGGCGCCCGGCGGTGATCTCCAGCACCAGCAGGACCGCCGAACTCAAAAAAATGGTGACCGCGTACCAGGCAAGTTTGTAGCGTTGAACACCAGGCAAATCACTCATGAACTATTCCGTTACCGAATCTAAAACGACAAGGAAGCCGTAAACTGTCTAGTTTTACCACAACTCGCCCGTGCGCGTGGAATTTTGCATGGATGCCGGCCAAGCGCTCCATCGTGACGGACAATCCGCCGTCCATATAAATTAGCGTCATCCCCGATAGACAAGCCGCCGCGCGTGTAAATCAGCGTTATTCCCGACTGATGAACCGCCGTGTGTATAAATCAACGTCATTCCCGAGTGCCTTTGTCGGGAATCCAGAGTCCTTCAATCTTTACACCCGCCAATACATCACCGCTCGCCCGACACATACCGCACACCCCCAAACCCACCAAAGCGATTATCCGCGTGCGTAACATTCCGCACCGGATCAGAAACCAAAAGCCTGACCCTGGAACCGATTTCTATATCCGCCCCCTCATCCGATCTCTCGAAGACATTCCCGGTAATTGTATTATCATCGTCCTGCACCCTCACTCCCGTCTCCACATCTTCAAACCGGTTCGCGACGACCTGGTTATGCCGCGCGACATCCCGGTAATAACGCTTGCCGAAAGACTCATGAATCAACGAATCACCACACTCAAACGCGGATAAATCACGATCGGCACGTTCAGCAATCCACACACCAACCCGCTCACCGATAAAACGATTATTCTCGATAAGGTTGTGATCAGCCCCCTCCGTCCGCGGAATTTGCATCGGATCACCGGCATGCTCCCAACAGTTTTTATACAGGTAAATTCCCCCATCGGCATTTTGTTTGAATGTATTGCCGATAATCCAGTTATGCCCTGAGGAATCCACCGCTATCGCCTCCCGTTGAGACAAAGCCGAAAACCGTGCGGAACGTGTCCGGGTTTTCCGGTCATAAGACGATTGCCCGTTCCCTTCGAACACCGTATCGCGGATCTCGGCATGACGCGACCCTGTCTCAAGATACAAGCCCGAGTTACCGGAACCCGCAACCAGCGAATCGCTCATTTTAAAATGCGTGACAAAAGGGTTGACGAAAACGCCATGCTTGTGGGAATCAATCAGCCTGCTGTTGATAACACGCACATCGGTAGGAGCAATCCTGCGCAACTGATCACCGTCCAGCGCCCCCTCACGCAATCCTGCGCGGGTCTGCGGAGAAAGCCCCAAAGACACCACAATGGCATTAACGTAATTAACGACCTGACAATTACGGATACTGATGTTTTTCAGAGGTTCCGCACTTGCACGGATATTTATATTTCTGAATGGTTCCGCACTTGCATCAGACTTGGCTATGACAAACGCCGTTGAATGAGGCCCCCTGCCCTCAGCATATGCTTCACCGACTTGATTTCTAACGCGGCTATTCAACCCGTTCAGGACAGCTCCATTACAATCAAAATCCACATCCGAATGCAAAAACCGGATCGTTATCCGCTCAAAATAACAACGACCCGGCAAATGGACACTCTTATCCACAATTATCGTCTGCCCCGCCTTCCAGTCTGGACAAAGCGGATTGACTTCCTCCGGAAAGTCTATGCTTGAGGCAAAATCCTTCCCTCCACCCCAAGCCCCGGTAAAGTCGGATAAAACGGAATCCCGGATACCGGACTTGCAACTCAACAATAAAGTCGCCAAGAGAAAAACCAAACCGAATTTATTTTTCAAGATAACCTTAACCACAAAGAATATACCTGCCGACTCTTGTCCATACACTGAATAATAGCAATAAAGCTCGTCTGTAAAGACTGAATAAATCAACACACAGGTGTTGATATTACCAATTTCTGACTGGGGCTAAGCTGCCTGTACGGCAGTGAACTCCCCCTCGCGGATGCCGAATTCCATTTTGCTTTTCGAAGCTGCCTGTACGGCAGTGAACGAAATCGCGTACTCGAACTCCAGCGGCGTCATTTTCTAAGCTGCCTGTACGGCAGTGAACCGTCATGCATAAGTGATGCAAGTCCGGTGATTTTTCTAAGCTGCCTGTACGGCAGTGAACCTTCATTTGGATTTGCCTTTCTGGCTGTCACTTTTCTAAGCTGCCTGTACGGCAGTGAACTGTCGGATGAAATCACGGAGCCTGATGAAGACTTTCTAAGCTGCCTGTACGGCAGTGAACTCTGCGTTGATTGGGTTTGGTGTTGGCATTGGTTTCTAAGCTGCCTGTACGGCATGAACGATGAAAGAATCTGTGCGGATTACACGAATAACTTT
>JAGRHW010000224.1 GCA_020444765.1 Gammaproteobacteria bacterium
GGTGGCCGGTGCGTTGGCGATGATTCTGCTGGGCTGCCTCAACTGGCACGACGTCGGGCGCGCCATCAGTTCGCAAGTCGTTATGGTCATAGTGACAAGCCTGGCGCTCGGCAGCGCCTTGCTGCAAACCGGCGGCAGCGATTTTATCGCTTCGGTCTTCGTTTATCTGACCTACGGCGCGCCGGGTGCGGTCGTGCTCAGTAGTTTGATTCTGCTGATGGCGGTCCTGACCAATATGGTGTCCAATAATGCCGCCGCGGTTATCGGCACACCGGTCGCCGTGAGCATCGCAGGCGCGCTCGGTCTGCCGGCGGAGCCTTTCGTGCTGGCGGTCCTGTTCGGCGCCAATCTGAGCTTTGTCACGCCCATGTCTTATCAGACCAATCTGCTGGTGATGAGCGCCGGCAGTTACCGCTTTGCCGATTTTGTACGTGTGGGTCTGCCGCTGGCGGTTCTGATGTGGGCGCTGTATTCCTGGCTGCTGGTGATGATTTACGACTTGTAGACGCCGGTTTAATGGCGTTGCGTCCTTGCCGAACGATGAGCAAACCGCCGCTGGCGGATAAATTTACAGCTGTTTTTAATTTTCCGAAATGTTATGTGTATAATCCGCAATCATTTGAAATTCAGAGGCTTGTCACTCATGAAATCCGTACCTGTTCTCGGCGCTCTGGCGTTTGCCTTACTGACATCGGCTTGTAGTACGGCCTATTACGGCGCGATGGAAAAAGTCGGCATCCATAAACGTGACATACTGGTCGACAGGGTTGAGGATACGCGCGAATCGCAGCAGGAAGCACAGGAGACCTTCAAGTCGGCGCTGGAAAAATTCGGCTCGGTGGTGGAAATCAAAAACAGCGATCTTAAGCAGGCCTACGAATCGCTCAACGATGAATACGAAAACAGCAAGGAAGCCGCCGAGGAGGTCAGCGACCGGATCGACGCCGTCGAGGACGTGGCAGAGGATCTGTTCGAGGAATGGGCGGACGAGATCGAGCAATACAACAACGCGGATCTGAAACGTTCCAGCCAGGCCCAGCTTCGGGACACCCGTTCACGTTACAAGGAAATGCTGACGTCCATGCGCAGATCGGAAAAAAGCATGCAGCCGGTGCTGACCACTTTCCACGACAATGTGTTGTTCCTCAAGCACAACCTGAACGCTCAGGCTATCGGCTCGCTCAAGTCGGAATTCGCTTCGCTGAAAAACGATATCGCGGTGCTGATCAAACAAATGAATCAGTCGATCGCCCAGTCGGATGAATTTATCGCCGATATGCGCCGGCAGCAGGGCGGTTAATCCTGCACAATAAAAAACCCGCTTGATCTCCAGGGAGCAAGCGGGTTTTTTTGTGCCCGATCATTGTCAGTTTGACTTAAGAGGTTTAAGCAGAAAACCGCCGGCACCGCGCAGACCGCGTTTGATATCCTCGTATATCAGGTAATTGATCGGCACGATGATCAGCGTGATCAAAGTCGCGAAGAGGATGCCGAAACCGAGCGATACCGCCATCGGAATCAGAAACTGCGCCTGGGTGCTCTTTTCGAACAGCAGCGGCATCAAGCCGAAAAACGTCGTCAGGGATGTCAGGATCACCGCGCGGAAGCGCGCCACGCCGGCTGTCTGAACGGCCTCCATGAGCGGCATGCCGTCACGCAGTTTGCGATTGATGTAATCGACCAGCACCAGGCTGTCGTTGACCACCACGCCGCTCAAGGCCAGCATGCCCATGATGCTGATGATGGTGATGCTCATGCCCATGATCCAATGCCCGATAATCGCCCCGACCACCCCGAAAGGGATCACCGACATGACGATCAGCGGTTTCGTGTAGGAACGAAACGGAATCGCCAGCAAGCCGTAAATCACGAACAACACGCCGATCAAGCCCCAACGCAGGGTGGCGAAGGATTCACGCTGCTCGGCCGCTTCACCCTCGAGCGTGAAACTGAGACCGGGATACTTTTTCAATTCCTCATTCATAAAGCTGGTAATGCCGCGCTTGACCGCCTCTATATCGACGGTTTCCTTGTTGGCATCGGCGGTGACATGCAGACTGCGTTGCCGGTCGATACGCTTGATCTCGGAGGGTGAGCGACTGCTGGTCAGCTCGGCCACTTCGTTAAAAGGTACAGCGCTGCCATCTGCGGTCCGGATCAGCATATTGCGTAGATCCGCAATGGATTTACGTTCGCTCAACGGGTAGCGTAATACAACTTTGACCTCGTCGCGATCGCGTTGAATGCGTTGTACCTCATAACCATAAAAAGCCTGCCGTACCTGGCGCGCGAGATCGTTGACCTTGACGCCGAGCAGGGCCGCCTCGGGTTTCAGTTGCAGGCGGATTTCGTTCTTGCCGTTGGACAGTGAATCCTCGATATCGAACACGCCGCTGTAACCGCGCAGGTGCTGGCTGATGCTGGCGCCGATCGCCGACAACTGATCGAGGTTGCTGCCGAGCACCTGGACATCGATCGGATCGCTGCTGCGGCCGATCTCGGCCCGGTAATTAAGCGATTCCGCACCGGGAATGGGGCCGATGCTGGCGCGCCATTCATTGACCAGTTGGGCGCTGGTAATCTTGCTCTTGCGTTCCTCCGGCGCGATGATTTCAAACATCACCCGGCCGATATTCGATTGGCCGATGCCGTAGCCGCCAAACGAGCCGGTGGTCGAGTAGATATTCTGGATCACGTACTCGCCACTGTCGCCATCCTTGTGTTTTTCCTGCAGTTGCCGCGCCGCGTCGGTCATGCGCTGTATATAACGGTCGGTGACCTCGAACGGCGTGCCGGCCGGCATGGTCAGTACCGCCCGGGCCGTTTCGCCCTGGACCCGCGGAAAAAACGTAAAGCGCATCCAGCCGCCGATCACGAGACTGACGATAATAATGGCGACGCCTAGAAAAAACGCCATCGTCAGTAGTTTGTTATGCAGACACCAGCGCAGGGTCGGGCCGTAATAATTGCGGATGCCGCGTTCGAGTCCGTTGGCTATACCTTGCTGCAAGCGGGTCAGCCAACCGTTTTTCTGCTGCTCGGTCATCAGCCTGACATGTTTGAGATGGGCCGGCAGGATCAACTTGGATTCGATCAGGGAAAACAACAGCACCGGTATCACCACATAAGGGATCTGCGCAAATACCGGTCCGCGACTACCACCGACCAGCGCGATCGGGGTAAAGGCCGCCACAGTCGTCAAGACCCCGAAAGTGACCGGAACAGCAACTTCCTTGGTGCCTTTGATGGCCGCTTCCAGCGGTGAACTGCCGCGTTGCAAATGTGTGTAAACGTTCTCGCCTACGACTATGGCATCGTCGACGACGATACCGAGCACCACGATAAAGGCGAACAACGAGACGATATTGATCGTGATGCCGAGCCCCGGCAGAAGAATAAAACTGCCGAGAAATGCCACGGGTATACCCAGACACACCCAGAAGGCGACGATCGGGCGCAGGAACAATGACAACAGCAGTATGACCAGTATGCCACCCTGGATGGCATTGTTGGTGAGCGTCGAAAGTCGTGCCTTGACGATTTTGGATCGGTCACGCCAGAACTTGATTTCCATACCCGGCGGCAGCCAGTCGACCTGCTCGGTGTACTGGCGGACCTGCGCCGCGACTTCGATCGCGCTCTGATCGCCGACCCGATAGACTTCCATCAGCAGGCCCGGCTTGCCGTTGAAGCGCGTCTTGATGGGCAGCTCATTGAAACCGTCCTTGATGGTCGCGATATCGCCAAGCCGCAGCTGCGTGCCGGAAACATCGCTGATGACCGGAATATCCAGAAAATCAGCGGCCTGATAGGCCTGGCCGGTGGTGCGGATTAGCAGTTCGCCTCGATCGCTACGGATCGTGCCGGCCGACAGATCCAGTGAGTTGAGGCCGATCTGGGATGCCACCTGTTCGAGTGTCAGCCCGTATTGGCGCAAGGTGTTCTCGGAAACCTCGATCGCCATTTCATAGGGGCGCACCGCTTCGAGTTCGATTTGCGTGATTTCAGCGAAGCCGAGCAATTCGTCGCGAACCCGCTCGGCGGCCTGGCGGAGTGTCTTCTCGTCATTGTCACCATAGAGCGCGACGCTGATGACTTCGCGCTTGCGCTCGGCCAGCGAAATCTTCGGCTCTTCGGCCTCGTCAGGCAACGTACTCAGCGAGTCGATACGGTTTTTTACATCATCCATTAGAGCCCGCGCATCGAAACCCTTCATGACCTCGATCTGCACCGACGAGCTGTTTTCGCTCGAGGTCGAGGTCATCTCCTCGATGCCGTTCAAATCCTGCACGGCTTCTTCCACCCGAATCGTTACGCCTTCCTCGACTTCCCGCGGCGTGGCGCCCGGGAAGGGCACCGAAACGGAAATGATGTCCATGTCGGTCGACGGAAAAACCTCCAGTGTTATGCGTTCGCTCAGGGAGTAAAGTCCGGCGCCGATGATCGTGAACATCAACAGATTGGCGGCTACGTGGTTGCGCGCAAACCAGGCGATCATGCCGTTCATGAGGAGTGTTCTCCGCCGTCGTTGGCGGGTGCCGGGTCAAGCAGCTTGCCCTTGTCTTGCGGCGCATCGTCGAGATCGATTACCTTGACCCTGACCTGCAGGTTGTTTACCTGCTCGCCGAGTGGCGTGGTGACCAGCAGGTCGCCGGCCTGCAGACCACTGTCGATAACCGAGGTCCGTTCGTCGTGCCAGATGACGCGCACGGGCTGGAGTCTGAGCACGTCTTCCCTGGCAAGCACCACGGTGTTGTCATCGCGCACCAGGGCGCTCGGGATGCTAAAGACGTTGTCCAGGGTATGGCCTTGTATTCTGGCGGTCAGAAACTGGCCGATCGTGATCGGGCTTTCCTGCTCGCCGGAGGTGTCGATTTTCGCCCTGACGAACAATTGCCGGGTCTTACTGTCGAGCAGCCCTTCAGAGCGGGCGATCGTGCCCAACCATTGCTGCGGTTTGATCGAGGAGCCGGCGCTGAAAATGACGCTTGACCCCTGTTTGCCGGAGCTGTCCGGAATGTCGAGGTATGCCAGATCGTCCTGTGACAGGGGCAGCCGCAGGGTGACGCTGTCCGTGGAAAAGATGCCGGTCAATTGCGTGCCCGGCGAGACATACTGTCCGATGTCCACCTGCTTGTCCCTGATGCGCCCGTCATAAGGCGCGCGGATTGCTGTGCGTTGCAGATCGAGCCTGGCTTTGTCCAGTTGCGCCTGTGCCGAGGCGACCTGCGCGCGGGCCGCTTCGAGCTGCGGCTTGCGGGCGACCAGGTCGGCGGGTTCGCCCTTGCGGCCGAGGCGTTTCCAGTCGCGGATCGCCTCTTCACTGAGCGCGGTTTCCTCGGACAGGGACGCGCGTGCCTGGGCGAGGGTGGCGCTGGCGGTTTTCATGGCGATCTCGTAATCAGCCGGATCGATCTTCAGGATCAGTTCATCTTTTTTGACAAAGCCGCCGTTTTCGAAGTTTTCCGAAACCTCGATGATTTTTCCGGCAACCTGCGGAATCAGAATGGTTTCCGTGCCAGGTTCGGCGGTGCCATAGGTTTCGACGGTAATGCGGAAGTCTTTTGCTTCGAGTCGCAAGGCATCAACCGGGATGGGGCCGTTGGGCGTATCCGGCCGGGGTTTGGCCTCCGGCGGGTTATCGATGATATTTTTCGCGACAACTATGCTGATCGTTATCATCAGCAGCGGCAGCAATACTTTCAGTATGCGCATGCTTTCTTTATCCTGCTTATGTCCTGGTGCTGTTCAATGATGTTCTTTGATCGCCGAACCGTGTCTGAATAAACGAAAATGACCGCTCTTGAATCCATACGTGCTCTGATACCACGGGTCGATCCCATCCGCTACCGGACTGCAACTGCCGGGCCACGCCTGGCGATGGTGCGGCTCGACCGGCTCGCGCCTTTTGCCAGCGGCAACAAGATATTCAAACTCCAAGAAACTATAGACTACGCGCTGCGGGCCGGGTTCCCACAATTATTGAGTTTCGGCGGGGCGTTTTCCAACCATATCCACGCCCTGGCGCTCACCGCCAGACAGGCCGGTCTCGAGAGCATCGGTATTATCCGGGGAGAAGCGCAATAT
>JAGRHW010000225.1 GCA_020444765.1 Gammaproteobacteria bacterium
GCATCACGGCCATTTTTATCCGTCCTGCCGGGGAAAATGCGCGCCGATCCTGCCGTTTATGCTTGGCGCGCTAAGACTGGAAAATCCGCCCGACTTTGTTTCTATCACCGATCAAGCCGAGCCACGCGTGGTTTTTGAAGACGATCAGTTGCTGGTGGTCGACAAACCCGCCGGTATGTTGTCGGTGCCCGGCAAACACGTGAGCGACTGCGTGGAAACCCGGCTTGCGCAACGCTACCCGGAGGCGCCGGATCTCAAACTCGTGCATCGGCTGGATATGTCGACATCCGGTCTGCTGCTGGCGGCAAAAAATCCGGCCAGCCACAAAAAACTGCAAGCCCAGTTTATCAGGCGCGGTGTCGACAAGCGTTATGTTGCGATACTGGCCGGCGTGCTGGCGGCCGAGCAGGGCGAGATCGAGCTGCCGCTGCGGACCGATTTTGACGATCGTCCCAGGCAGGTGGTGTGCGAGCGATTTGGCAAGCCGGCTTTGACGCGCTGGCAGGTCATCGGCCGGAACCGCGAGACGACCCGGGTCTATTTTTATCCGCATACCGGGCGTACGCATCAATTGCGCTTACATGCCGCCCATCTGGACGGACTCGGTATGCCGATCGTTGGTGATGAACTTTACGGGCTTGCGGGGCAGCGCCTGATGTTGCACGCGGAGCGTCTGGCCTTTGACCATCCTGTCTCCGGCAAACGGCTTGTGTTGACATCACCGGTGCCGTTTTAAGCACGATCGATCAGCGGTTGCCCGTGAACATCGGGCGTGTCAAAGAGGGAAGCGCAGCGTTGCCGTCGGACTGACGGCAACGCTGCAGGACGGGATCAGGCCCGCGCCATCACCGAAAAGCTCTTGATAAACGGTCCGGCCATGCGCGGATCCTTCAGCATGGAGCTGTAATCACCGACCTTGAATTTCATCTTGCCGGTGGTAAAGGCCATGCCGAGTCCGGCCATGCCCGGAGGTTTGGATATCCACTTGCCCCATTGATCTTCCTTGGCGCGAATGTCCCAGTTCAGGGTCTGATTGTCCCAGGGGCCGGCGTCGACGGCCTGACCTTTTTTCACGGTCAGCACGCCGCGCGGATGATCTTCGCCCGGATAACCGTAGCCGATCACCGAGTCAAAATTAATCTCGGCCAGAGCGCCGGCCAGATCGGGTTCGCCGTTCCAGGCATCCTTGAAGCTGCTCATCCATTCTGCAGAAAAAAGCTCACTCATTGTTCTCTCCTCACGTTGTTGGGTGTTTTCGGCATTGCTAAAGCAATGTTATTTTTTTTGGCGACGGTTAGCACGCCACTTTTTGCTGATTCTTTTGTTCAGGGAAAAGAAACAGCACAAAAATCATGGATATATTCCCGGAAGACTGCCGGAAACTCGGGTCACAGGCAACTGGCGTCTGGTGATAGGCGCGGACTTTTTATGGTGATAGGTGATTTTTTTATGGCCGATTCAAGATCACTATCCCGCTTGACGCCCGTCTTTCCACCACGGCAGCTCAGGTATTTTCAGCGAAAAAAACAACCGCGCACTGCTACTGTGCGGAACTTCGGTTAAACTGCGGTCATTTTATAAAAAAACACAAGGCCCATGCTGCAGCCCTGGATACTGGTAGTCGCGTCGCTGATCTATATCGGCGTGCTGTTTGCAATCGCGCACTTTGGCGACAATCAGGTGCGCCGGCACCGGCTGATTCCGCATCGGCCGCTGATCTACAGTCTGTCTCTGGCCATCTACTGCACATCCTGGACGTATTACGGCGCTGTCGGCAGCGCCGCCACCAGCGGCTGGGGCTATTTTGCGATCTATCTCGGGCCGATCATCGTGGTGGTGTTTGGCTTTCATTTTATCAAGAAGCTGGCGACGATCTGTGTCGAGCACAATGTCACCACGATCGCGGATTTTATCGCCTCGCGCTACGGCAAGGCGCAGAGTCTGGCGGTGCTGGTAACGCTGATCGCGATTCTCGGCACGCTGCCCTATATCGCCCTGCAGCTCAAAGCGGTCGCCCTGAGTTACAACGTGCTCGCCAGCCAGAGCGTGATCAACAGCTCGCCGGAGCCGCTGAGCGGTATCTGGAGCGATACCGGGCTGATCGTCGCGGCGGTCATGGCCTTGTTCAGCATCCTTTTCGGAACCCGTTACGTCAACGCCTCCGAGCATCATGAAGGTATCATTCTGGCGGTGGCCTTCGAAGCCGTGGTCAAGTTATTCGCCCTGATCATGGTCTGCCTGTTCGCGCTGTACAGCGTGTTTGACGGGCCGGAAGAACTGATCCGTCAGGCGGCCGAGACACCGGCGATTGCCGGGCTGGTGTCTATGCCCTCACTGCAGACGGATATTTTACAGACCAGCTTTCTCAGTCATATGGTACTGGCCATGGCGGCGATTTTCTGCCTGCCGCGGCAATTCCACGTAACCTTTGTGGAAGTCGGCAGCGTCGAGAACATGAAGTCGATGCGCTGGATGTTTCCCGTTTATCTGGCGATCACCAGTCTGGTGGTGGTGCCGATCACCCTGGTCGGCTCGCTGATGTTCGAAGGTCAGAACGTCAACCCGGACATGTTTGTGCTGACGGTGCCGATGGCGGCCGATAACGGGATGCTGTCTCTGCTGGCCTTTATCGGCGGGTTTTCGGCCGCGACCGGCATGGTCATCGTCGCGGTCATCGCGCTCAGCACGATGGTCTGTAACGATATCGTGATGCCGGTCCTGTTCAAGATTCCGGTGTTCAGGCTGCGGGCCCGCCGTGACGTCACGCGTATCCTGTTGATCGTCCGTCGTCTGGCGATCGTGGTTATTCTGTATCTGGCGTATTCCTATTACCGTTATATCAACGAGCTGGAAGCACTGGCCTCGATCGGCCTGGTTTCGTTTGTTGCGGCCATTCAGTTCGCGCCGGCCATCGTCGGTGGCGTGTACTGGAAGAACGGTTCCTACCGCGGGGCCAGTATTGGCTTGCTGTCCGGATTTCTGGTCTGGCTGTATACCTTGTTTCTGCCGACCCTGATCGGCACCGGCTGGATGCCCGATGATCTGGTGGAAAACGGTCCCTGGGGAATCGCGTTTCTGAAGCCCTACGCCTTGTTCGGTTTTGATCAGTTCGAACCGATCACCCACGGTTTGCTCTGGAGCCTGACGATCAATCTGGTCTGTTATGTGTATTTTTCGCTGGGTCGCAAGCCGGGTCTGCTGGAGCGTATTCAGGCCGCCAACTTCACCCAGACTGTTTCCAACGAGAAAACCAGCGACGGTTTGCCGTGGTGGAGTTCGGTGGCGGTCGGCGAGCTGCGTCTGCTGGCGGAAAAGTTTATCGGTGAGGCGTCGACCCGCAAGGCCTTCGCCGAATACGCCGCCAGAACCAGTGACGACCTGAACGCGACCGAAAAAGCCGACGCCGAACTGATCGGTTTTACCGAACGCCTGCTGGCGGGCGCGATCGGCGCTTCCTCGGCGAGGCTGATTATTTCCTCGATCCTGAAAAAGAAAAAAGACCTGCCGATCGAAGACGTTTTCAGCATCGTCGACGAGGCCTCGCAGGCACTGCATTTCAGCCAGGAACTGCTGACGCACACCATCGAGCATATCGACCAGGGCATCAGCGTGGTCGACGAAAACCTCAATATCGTTGCCTGGAACAGCCGTTATCTGGAGCTTTACAAATACCCCAAGGGCTTTATCCATGTCGGCCGGCCGATCGCCGATGTCATACGGTTCAATGCCGAGGCGGGTGAGTGCGGCCCGGGCGAGGTGGACGAGCATGTGGAAAAACGCCTCAACTTCATGCGCGCCGGCACCCGGCACACGTTTATCCGATACCGCAAGGATGGCACGGTGCTGGAGATTCAGGGTAAGCCGATGCCGGGCGGCGGCTTTGTCACGAGTTTTACGGATATTACCGAACACAAAAAGAACGAGCAGAAACTCCGCGAAATCAACGAAAACCTGGAACAGATCGTCGAAGGACGCACGCGCGAGCTGTCCCGAGTCAACGGCACCTTGTCGTCGGTCAATGCCGAGCTCGAACAGGCGATCCAGAGCAAGGTCAAGTTTCTTGCCGCGGTCAATCATGACGTGATGCAACCCCTGAACGCGGCCAGACTGTTCACCTCGGCGCTCAGTCAGGCCGAGGACGACAGGGAGCAGCTTACCGAGCGGATCATCAGTTCACTGCGCTCCGCCGAGGAGATCATTCATACCCTGCTGGATGTATCGAAGCTGGACAGCGGCGCGATCACGCCGAAGATGTCGGTTTTCAATGTCAGTGATGTGATCGATACCCTGTGTAATGAATTTACCGTGATCGCGGCGGAAAAAAACATCCGGCTGAAACGGGTTTGCTGCGACCTTCGGGTGGAGAGCGATCCGCATTTGCTGCGCCGCGTGCTGCAAAACTTTATTTCCAATGCTTTGCGTTATACGCCGCCGGGCGGGCGGGTGACGCTGGGTTGCCGGCGGCACCTGACCAACCGCGCCCAACCGATGTTGAGCATTCGGGTTTACGATACCGGCGTCGGTATGCACGAGGAGGATCTGCAAACGATTTTCGAGGAGTTCAAGCGCCTGGACAACCAGATCGACGAGCAGGGCAAGGGGGTCGGGCTCGGTCTGGCGATCGCCCAGCGGATCGCCGGCATTCTGGGACACCGTATCACGGTTCGTTCCAGGCCCGGCAAAGGCAGCATGTTTTCTCTGACCATGCCGATCAGCCAGCAGGCCGTATCGGCAAAAGCGCCTGTTCGTGGTATGGCCGGTGGCGTCACGGTCATCGCCCAGGAGACCCTGGATCTGCACATTTTATGTATCGACAATGACCGGGACATTCTCGACGGCATGGCGGCGCTGATGGGGCCCTGGGGCTGTCGGGTGCATTGCGCGACGAGCTTCGACAACGCCGTGTCCGATATTTCAGCGCAGGCTTACCGTCCCGATATCATGCTGGTCGATTATCATCTGGACCGCAACGAGAAAGGGCTTGATGTGATGGACAGGCTGCGCGAGCGGCTGGCGCAGACGATACCCGGTGTGCTGATAACCGCCGACGTCAGTGAGGATGTAAAGGAGCTGACGCTCCAGCGCGGATACAACTATCTCAGCAAACCCGTCAATCCGGGGCGGTTGAGGAATATCATCAACCGGCTTGCGCGAGGCAGCGGGCGGGTGAAGCAGGTCGGCTGATTTTCGCGGCCGGGCAGGCTCTTAGCTCAGCGTGTTGGGGTTGTCCACTTCGAGGTAATTGGCTGCCAGCATCGCCGCCTGGGTGCGGTTGCTGACGTCGAGCTTTTTGAAAATCTCCGTCAGATGCGCTTTGATGGTCGCTTCGGTCACGCAGATCTCGTCGGCAATTTCCTTGTTTTTGCGCCCGTCCACCAGCATCATCAGCACTCTGAACTGACTGGGTGTCAGGGTTGCGAGTTTGTCGGCGATATCAGCCGAGCGCAGGCGGATTTCACTGACCCGTTGCCTGACATCGCTCGGCAGCCAGCGTTGGCCTTCGAGAATTTGCTTGATCGCCTCGACGATCACCGCGATATCGGCCGATTTCGGAATAAAGCCGGAGGCGCCCTGGTCGACGGCACGCGCGACAACTTCCGGGTCTTCATTGGCCGACACGATCGTCACCGGAATATCCGGGCAACGCAAGCCGAGAAAATGCAGGGCTGAAAAGCCGACCGCGCCCGGCATATGCAGATCCAGCAGGATCAGGTCGCTGTCGTCGTGATGGTTGATGGTTTTTTGCAGTTCGGAAAAAGAGCCGCAAACGATAATCTCCGGCTTGCCGAGGGCGCTTGCTATGCCGTGTTTAAGGGCGTCGCGAAACAAAGGGTGGTCGTCGGCGATAATCAGTTTTTTCGCGGTGAACATTGTTAGGGATGCCCCGGACGGTTGCGACTGTATTGGATCGCGAGCCGGCATTTTAACACGTCGGCCGACCAAGTTGGATAAAACCTGAAGCGGCAATGATTCAGCGTTTATACCTTATCGCGATAAA
>JAGRHW010000226.1 GCA_020444765.1 Gammaproteobacteria bacterium
GGTCAACACCATGGAGGACACGATCACCCGGGCGCTGCATCATCATTTCGAGTTCTCGCTGGCGAGACGGGCGCATGGCGCGACCCTCGTCTAGAGCGCTCGGCTCGCGCCGGCGACCCATATCCCTCACGCCGCTGATCGACGTGGTGTTTCTGCTGTTGATTTTTTTCATGGTCTCGACGACCTTCCAGAAAGATTCCGAATTGCAGGTGCATCTGCCTGAAGCCACGTCGGAACCCTCCAGCGCACCGGTTGATGCTTTGGAGATCGTGATCAACACCAGCGGCCAGTATTTTCTCAACGGCCAGGAACTGACCAATAACCGGCTGGAAACCCTGCGTGCGGCGATCAGCACGCTGACCCGCGGAAAACGCGATACGCCGCTGATTATTCGTGCCGATGCACAAACGCCGCATCAAGCGGTGGTTACCGCCATGGATGCAGCGGCCCAGCTCGGCATGTTGAAATTATCCATTGCCACTTCCCAGACCGATCCGCAGCAACAGTGAGTCAGCGTTATCCGCAAGACAGATCGGGCAAAGAAACCTATCGGCGCCTTCTGACATACGTCAAGCCCTATCGCCGGGAGTTCTCATTTGCGATTGCCGGCATGGTCGGCTACAGCCTGACCGATACCGGATTTGCCGCGCTCATGCAACCGATGCTCGACGCCGGTTTCGTGGAGCGCGACCGTTCGGCGATTTCCCTGGTGCCGATGCTGATCATCGCGATCTTTGTCGTCCGCGGCATCGCCGGTTTTGCCTCCAGCTATTACATGTCCTGGATCGGCTGGAAAGTGATCAAGACCATCCGCAGCGAAATCTTCAATAAATACCTGACGCTGCCCACCCAGTATTACGACAATGCCTCCTCCGGCGAACTGATTTCAAAAATCACCTTCAATTCGCAAAACGTCGCCCAGGCCGCGAGCAATGCCCTGACCGTGATGATCCGCGACTCCCTGACCGCGATCGGCCTGTTTGCGCTGATGTTCTATCTGAGCTGGCAGTTGTCGCTGTGTTTTCTGATCATCGGGCCGATCATCGGGATTATCGTCAATCGCGTCAGCCGGACCTTCCGCCGTATCAGCCGCGGTATTCAGAACTCGATGGGCGATGTCAGTCATGTTATCGAAGAGGCCGTCGAAGGCCAGCGGGTGGTGAAGATTTTCGGTGGTCATGACTACGAACGTCAGCAGTTCGAAAAGGTCAACGAACGCAACCGCAAACTCAATATGCGCGAGACCGTGGCCAAGGCGGGCAACGTGCCGGTCATCCAGTTTCTGATTGCCGTGGCGCTGGCGATCATTATCTACCTGGCGACCAGCGGTACGATCATAGAAGACATCAGTCCGGGCACCTTTATGTCATTCGTCGCGGCCATGCTGATGCTGTTTGCGCCGATGCGGCGTCTGACAATGCTCAATGTGCAACTGCAAAAAGGTATCGCCGCGGGTGAGAGTCTGTTTGACGTGCTGGATCAGGAATCGGAGCGCGACACCGGCAGCCGACTGCTAAACGGCGTGACCGGCAACGTATCGTTCAACGATGTGGTTTTCCGCTACGAGGAAAGCAAGCCCGCGGTACTTGATCATGTCTCTTTGTCGATCAAGGCCGGTGAGACCGTGGCGCTGGTCGGCGAGTCGGGCAGCGGCAAGACCACGCTGGTCAATCTGTTGCCGAGGCTCTACGAACTGACCGGTGGCAGCATCACCATCGACGGGGTGGACATCGGCGAGATAAAACTCGACAGCCTGCGCAGCAAGATTGCTTATGTCAGCCAGGATGTCACTCTGTTCAACGACACCATCGCCAACAATATCGCCTACGGCGCGCTCGGCGATGTGCCGCTGGAAAAAATCCGTCAGGCCTCGGTGGCCGCCCACGCGGATGATTTTATCGGCCGGCTGCAAAACGGCTATGATACGTTTATCGGTGAGAACGGCGTGATGTTGTCGGGCGGGCAACGGCAACGTCTGGCGATTGCCCGGGCATTGCTGAAAAATGCGCCGATCCTGATTCTCGACGAAGCGACTTCGGCGCTCGATACCGAGTCCGAGCGCAAGGTCCAGGAGGGACTCGAGGCCTTGCTCGAAGGCCGTACCACACTGATTATCGCGCATCGCCTGTCGACGGTCGAACAAGCCGACCGGATTGTCGTGATGCGACAGGGCAGAATCGTCGAGCATGGCACGCATGCCGAGCTGCTGGGCGCTGGAGGGCACTATGCGCACTTACACGGCTTGCAGTTTCAATCGTCCTGATCGCCCATACGTCTAAAGTGACAGCTTGCTTGTGAAAGCCTGGTCCGATATCAATCCCGTCTCGATCCTTCTGTGGCCCGTATCCCTGCTGTTCTGCGCACTGGTCAGCCTTCGCCGGAAACTCTATCGCAAGCATATTCTACACAGCTGGCAGGCGCCGGTGCCGGTGATCGTGGTGGGTAATATCTCCGTCGGCGGCACCGGCAAAACGCCGGTGGTGGTGGCCTTGCTGGCGTTTCTCAAGGCTTCCGGCTGGCGTCCCGGGGTGGTCAGTCGCGGCTATGGCGGCAGTGGCGGTGATGCACCGAAGCTCGTGGCGGACGAACCCGAAGCATTCCGGGTCGGCGATGAGCCGCTGCTGTTACATCGGCGTACGGCCTGTCCGGTCTGCGTCGGCGCGGACCGTTCGGCGGCGGTCCGAAAACTTTTGCAATCCAGTGATTGCAATGTTGTAGTAACGGATGACGGCTTGCAGCATTACCGTTTGCAACGCGACTTCGAGATTGCGGTCGTCGACGCCGGCAAAATGCACGGTAACGGTTTTTGCCTGCCTGCCGGCCCGCTGCGGGAACCGGTATCCAGACTCGGCTCGGTTGATTTTGTCCTCTTCAACCGGCCGACAGTAGTTGATGATGGGCGTTCCTTTTGCCTGCATCCGCAGGCTTTGCGTTCGCTGGATGATACCCTCAGCAAGCCGCCCGAGGCGTTCGCCGGCTGTGATGTTTATGCGGTGGCCGGCACGGCCAGCGCCGGGAGGTTTTTCGCCACGCTCGAATCGTTGGGAATCCGGGCTGAGGTAAAAGCCTTTCCGGACCACCACCGTTTTAGCGCGGAAGATTTTGCCGAACAGCGCGGCCGGCCGTTGATCATGACCGAGAAAGATGCGGTAAAATGCACCGAACTCGGACTGAGCGACGCCTGGTATCTGCCCGTGACCGCGGAATTACCCGAAACCTTGCAGGACAAAATTCTCCAATGCCTTTCAGATCACACAGACAATCATGAATCCTGATGAATTTAAAATAGTTATTCCGGCGCGCTTCGCCTCCTCACGCTTTCCCGGCAAACCGCTTGCGGAACTACAGGGCAAGCCTTTGCTCTGGCATGTCTATCAACGCGCGCTGGAATCCGCGGCGGAGGAAATCGTCATCGCGACCGACGATGAAAGAATCCGCGAGGTGGCGGAAAATTTCGGCGCAACCGTGGTCATGACCGATCCGAACTGCCAGAGCGGAACCGATCGTATCGCAGAGGTTTCGGAAACCGCCGGCTGGGACAAAAACACCGTTATCGTCAATCTGCAGGGCGATGAGCCGCTGACGCCACCGGCGGTCATTCAGCAGGTTGCGGCTGTTCTGCAGGGTAATGAAAAGGCTGGTATTGCAACTCTGTGCAGCGAAATCGAATCCCGCGAGGATTTTCTCAATCCGAATATCGTCAAAGTGGTGTTCGATAATGTCGGGCAGGCCTTGTATTTCAGTCGTGCGCCGATTCCCTGGCCGCGAGACAACGAGCAAGAAAACCCGCGCGATGCCTGGCGACATATCGGCCTATACGCTTATCGAGCCGGCTTTTTGCAACGCTGGTTGACGATGCCGGAAAGTGTTCTTGAAGGGCTGGAAAAGCTCGAACAGCTGCGTGCTTTGCAGGAAGGTGTGATTATCCAGGTCGAAGAAGCCTGTAGCGTGCCGCCTCACGGTGTCGACACACCGGAGCAACTTCAGCAGCTGGCGCGTCTGATGGATGCCTGAGTCTTTAAACCGACCGAGCGGGGACAGGCATGGATAAACCGCAGGATTTTAAAATCCTCGAACAAACGCTTTGCTTTGACGGATTTTTCAAGATCATCAAATACCGCATAAGCCATACGCTGTTTGCCGGCGGCTGGATGGCGCCTATCGAGCGGGAGATTTTCGAACGCGGCAGCGCGGCGGCGGTTTTACCCTATGACCCGGATACCGATCAGGTCCTGTTGATTGAACAGTTTCGCGCCGGCGCGATCCACGAACGCCACGCCTGGCTCACCGAACTGATTGCCGGCATTATCGAAACCGGCGAACAACCGCTGGAGGTGATCCAGCGCGAAGCGGTCGAGGAGGCGGGCATTCATCTGCGCAATCCCCGCTTCATCCAGCGTTATCTGGCGAGTCCCGGTGGAAGCACGGAGGCGATTCATTTGTATTACGCCGAAGCGGATTTGTCGGAGGCAGGCGGTTTTCACGGCCTTGCCCACGAGGGTGAAGATATCCGGGTTCGCCTGTATCAGCCACAAGCGCTGTTCGACATGCTGGAAAACGGTGAAATCAGCAACGCGATGACGTTGATCGCCGTCTACTGGTTTCGCGAACAGTACCGGGCTGGTCGTTTGTAAAGAGATTCCGGTGGATTGAGAGCATGAAAAAGCCGGCATAAAGCCGGCTTTTTCAGTGCTTATGCACTTTGCCTACTGGATACCGAGCGCTTCGGTCGTTGCCGCATCGGCCTGGCCGGTTACCGGCAGCCCGTTGTCCTTCTGGAAGGCGCGCAGGGCGTTGGCGGTGTGTTTGCCCATATAGCCGTCGGCCGGTCCCGGGTTGTAGCCGTAATCGACCAGGCGTTGCTGAACCCGGCGCATTTTTTCGCGCGGCGACAGCTCCACCGGCTCGTTTTCGTAGATATCGAACTGGATTTCACGAACTCCCTGGTCAGCCTCGGGCTCGACCACTGGTTCAGCCGGTATTTCCGGTGCTTTTTCGACAGGCTTCGGTTTCGAGGAGCCACCGAATTTCGGCAGTTCGAATCCTTCGATCGGCATACGGATACCGACCATGATGCTGCTTTCATCAAGTGCGCCGACATGCAACTGGAAGCTTTTGTATTCCAGGCCGAGCCGCAAACCGACTTTGTCGCTGCGTTCGAAATCGGACTTGAAATCATCCAGGCCTTCTTTCTTGCTGACCGTCTCGCCAAGCGAACTGGCGACCACTTCCAGGCCGCCGTAAAGCTTGAGGTCATCGTTTACCGGCTTGACCGCGACCACGCCCAGCAGCCATTCGCTGAGCTTGTTGTCGATTGAGATATCGTTGTTCTCACCGAGGTCTTCATCGTAAATCGACAACTGCGAATACCAGTTCAGGTCAAAGCTGTCGCTCTCGAAAAAACCGATCCCGCCCTTGAGCCCGAGCCCCAGCTGGGTGCCGCTGCCGTCCTCGACGTCGAAGCCGTAAGCCAGGCCGCCGTAGACTTCGATATAGTCGGTCAGGCCGCGGGCCATAAAACCGGACAGAAACGTGCGGTCGATATCGCCGCTTTCATCGGTTTTGTCCAGATCGTAGCTGGTCGTCGAACTGCCGAGATAAATCCCGTACTGATTGTTGCCGGTACCGGCGAGCGTCGCCGGATTGGCCAGTAATTGCGCCTCGGCGGTTCCGGCCACCAGGCCGCTTGACAAGATCAGGGTGAATAGTCGCGATAATTTCATTTACAGCTTCCCGCCAGCATTGGCACGGTCTAATCCAAAGGTACTCACAGGCTATCGACCGGCAGGGCGGATAATTTGAGCGGAATCAATGATCTTGTCGGGCTGTAATGGTCCGCCGGCAGGCTATTCGGCCGGCTGACGTGACGGGATGAGACGTCGGCCGGCGGCTGGAAAGGGAAAGATCAGCTGATGCGGGGCAACATGATATCGAGCTGCTTGCCGCCAACCAGATGCATATGCAGATGGTAGACTTCCTGG
>JAGRHW010000227.1 GCA_020444765.1 Gammaproteobacteria bacterium
TTTTGCCGTCTTTATGGCGCGGAACCGTGAGTTTATCCGTGATACGTCGTCATGGGCCTGGAATCTTCTCTTCCCGGTGATGCTGGTGATCGCCTTGACGTTCGCTTTTGGCAATGACAACAAATCACTGTACAAGGTGGCGGTTTATCCGGCGGTGCCGGAGAATGCTGAGCTGGCGTTTTTTTCGACCCGCTATATCCAGTTCCTCGATGCGGCGGACAGGGCGCAGGCGGCGGTCAAGGTCGAGCGCCATCAACTGGATATGTTGCTGGATGTCAGCGAACGGAATTACCTGGTCAATGATCGCTCCAGCAACGGCTATATCCTGGAACGCGTGCTGCTCGGCAGTGGCGGGCAAGGGTTTGTGAAACAAACGGTATCGGGCCGCGAGATTCGTTATGTGGATTGGGTAATGCCCGGCGTATTGGCGATGAACATGATGTTCGCCTGTCTGTTCGGTGTCGGTTACGTGATCGTGCGTTATCGAAAGAACGGTGTTCTCAAACGTCTCAAGGCAACACCTTTGAAGGCCTTCGAGTTTCTTTCCGCGCAGGTCGTTTCAAGGCTCTGGCTGATCATGGCGATAACCATAGTTGTATTTCTTGGAACGCATGTGTTTTTGCGCTTTACCATGCATGGCAGTTATTTCAGCCTGCTTTTGCTGTTTACGCTGGGTGCTGCGAGTCTGATCAGCCTGGGGCTGATCGTGGCGGCGCGGACGGCCAGCGAGGAGCTGGCCGGCGGACTGTTGAACATGTTGAGCTGGCCGATGATGTTGCTGTCGGGTGTCTGGTTCAGCATGGAGGGCGCGCATCCGTGGCTGCAGAAAATTTCCCTGCTGCTGCCGTTGACGCATATCGTCGACGGCGCCAGGGCGATCATGATCGATGGCGCCGGTTTGCTGGATATCCGGCTGAACCTTGTTTATCTGGTTGCGGTGACTGCGCTGTTTATGGTCGTCGGCTCACGGCTTTTCCGTTGGGAGCAATCCTGAACCCGTCGCAGTGAGTGGTTTGCCCTGTGTTTATTATGCCGATGTTATTGTCCGGGTCGGTAGCGGATCTGTTAGCATTGGCCTGTTCGATTGATGATTAAAAGGATCACACCATGTTTATCAATAGTGAGTTTGACGGTGGCAATATCCGCTGCCTGAGTTGTGACGATCCGGCCAATATAGAGCTGGAAATTCGCAATGACAAGGATTCGGATTTTTATCAGTGGTTTTACTTTCGCGCGGCCGGCGTGGAAGCTGTACCCTGCACCTTCAAGATTAAAAATGCCGCCGGTGCCGCTTATCCGAAAGGCTGGCAAGACTACCGCGCGGTCGCCTCGTATGACCGTGAGTTCTGGTTTCGCGTCGACACCGATTTCGACGGCGAGACGCTCAGCATCCGCCATACGCCGCAATACAACTCTGTCTACTACGCATATTTTGCGCCTTATACCATGGAGCGTCATGCCGACCTGATTGCCGATGCGATCGACTCGCCGCTGGTCGGTACCGAGGTTCTGGGCCTGACGCTGGACGGCCAGGCGATGGACCTGTTAACCGTCGGTGAGGCCGGCGCCGGTAAAAAGGTTTGCTGGGTGATAGCCCGTCAGCATCCCGGAGAGACCATGGCCGAGTGGTGGATGGAAGGATTTCTCGAACGGCTGCTGGACGAGAGCGATCCGGTTGCGCGTGAGGTCCTTAAAAAAGCCTGTTTTTATATCGTGCCGAACATGAATCCCGATGGCAGCAAACGAGGTCATTTACGGACCAACGCCGTTGGCGCCAATCTTAATCGCGAATGGACGGATGCGAGCCTCGAGCGCAGTCCCGAGGTTTTCCTGGTGCGAAAAAAAATGCACGAGACCGGCGTGAATCTGAGTCTCGACGTGCACGGCGACGAATCCCTGCCGTATAATTTTATCGCCGGTACGCACGGTATCGCGAGCTGGTCGCCGCAGCGTCAGGTGCTTCTGGAAAAATACAAGTCCGAGCTGATGCGCGCCAATCCGGATTTTCAGACCACCCACGGTTATCCGCTGAATAAGCCCGGAACGGGTAATCTCGGCATGTGTTCGAACTATGTCGGGGAAACCTTCGGCGCGCTCGCCATGACGCTGGAGATGCCGTTCAAGGATACCGTCGACTGGCCGGATGAAGATCAGGGCTGGTCGCCCGAACGTTGCCGCAAACTGGGTTATGCCAATCTCGACGCGATCTACGCGGTGCTGGATGAGGTCTGAGCGGTCGTCATCTTAACGTGTCCCTGCATGACCGCGTTTGAGAGAGCGACTAGAAAACGATATTCAGACTGACGAAACCGACGTCTTTTTGCGGCGCGAGAATTTCCAGCTCGAAGCGCACCAGGTACATATTGACGCCGAAGCCGATGCCAACAGCGCCGGTTGTGTCGGACTCCTTGCTGTCGCCGATTTCAGCCCGGTAGTGAAAGGCGCCGGCCTTGAATTTCAGATAGGGGCCGCTGTTGATGCGCGCTGATTCCCGTGTGCGGTACACCAGGTAGGCGCCATAGGTGTCGGCACTGCTGGGCTGACCGTCGAGACTGCCTTTGACAAAGGTACGAGTGAGTTCCGCCTCTCCGCCCAGATGGTCGAAGGGATACTGCCAGGCATAGCCGAGCAGCAGACCGGCGTTGTCCGGGTCGTCGAAACGCTGGCCGGTGAGCGCCGGATCGGTCAACTCAAAGTAACTCAGCTTGAAGCCCGCATAAGCCGCAGTTTGTGCCCAGGCGGTTTGTGCCGGCAAGCTGTAAACAAGCCAGACCAGGAGCAAACCACCGAGCCGTGCAATCTTATGCATAAGCAATAATACCTAGGAAATCTTCCATTCGACAGTGAACGACAGAAAGCGGTTTTTTTTGTCTTCATTGTTGTGCAGTTTATCCACATCGATCGTGTCGGTGGTGATCACCGAGTTCAGATGCAGACCCCAGCGCGGCGTTTCGTAATGCAAGCCGAAATTGGCGTTACCGACCAGTGGCAGGATATCGACGTAAGAACCGTGTTTATCGCTGAAAATAGAGCCCTCCAGCGGTAATTGATGGAAATAATAAACCAGGCTCGCCGAAACCGTTCCGTAGAGGGAGCGCCGGTTTGTTTCCGCCGGGGGCAGACTTGCATCATAGCCGATGGTGCGGCCGATCAGTTCCGGCATGGGGGCAAAGCCGCCGGGCAGGTTGTCGCCAATCCGGAATTCCAGTCCGGCTTCCAGATGGGTGAAGACGTTGCCGAGAGCGGCGGCGCCGGAAAAGGCGATATCCCAGTTTTGTGCTTGTCCGGGCGGCGGCGCGCCGAGTTTCCATTTGCGCATATAGTTGAGGTTCAGCGCCAGCTCATCGCCCACCTGGTTATCCCAGCCTTGCGCGATTTCCGAGCCTGTCAGGGTATGGATAATATTCTGGCCCTGTTCTCCGAGTGAGCTTCTTCCGATGGTGCCGAGCGTCACTTCGAAGCCGCGAAACTCCCGGTCGTTGAAGGCGACCCAGCTGATTTGCCCGGCCAGCAGGCCGACGTAGGGCACGTCGTTGTCGATCGGTGTTTCGCGTTTGATATCCGACGGCGTGTTGAGAACCTGTCCGACCGAGAAGCCGGTGCGGTAGACAAGCCCGTCGCCCTGTAGTGACGGCAGATTGGCGCCGACGCTCTTGATCCAGACCGGCATACCCTCCATGGCCTGCCAGTCCCGGTAATTTGCCGAATGAATCCGGAAATTCAAGCCGTTGCTGTACTGGTTGTCCGAACCGAAGAAAATATCGTTGTCCATTTCGAAGCGGAACTTGGCGGCATCTCTCAGGTGTTTGCCGGCATTGGCGGCGATTATCGGATCGGCGGCGGTCACGGGCCGATAAACAAGCAGGCCGCAAAGACAAATGACGATCAGGTCCCAGGATAAAAAAAACTGTCTGCCGGGCTTGTATAAATGTAAGGAGGCAATGTAGTGCCCGATGACCGGAATGGGCTTTGGCGAGCTTGCTTTATCAGCTTGCTTTACATCGAATCGTCGGCTTGCCGCATATTGTTTTTTTTCTTTCAGATGCTCAAACACGTATGTCAATGGTTCTTTAAGAGTCGCTTTCAGGCAAGTCTGCTGATCGATGTTGACCTTAAGCTTGGGAAGCAAGCATAAACCAACAAAATCGCTGGCAGCGAGATTCCAGATCGTTCCCCGGCACTGTCAAGTGCACTGATTTTTGCGGTATTGGGTTTCTTAACCGGTGCCGGCTTCATCGACGGGCTCTCGCTCAACAAGCGGAGGAGACGTGCAATTATGCATGAAGAAATCACATCCGACTACGAAATAGGACAGGATAACGTTACCCTGTTCGGCCTGGATGTTCACAATCCCGTGTTCATGATATCTGGCCTGACGATCGTGGCCTTTGTTATTCTCACCCTGATGTTTCAGGCCCAGGCGGCCGAGTTTTTCAACTGGTTACGGCCGGCTGTCACCAGTACTTTTGACTGGTTTTTTATTTCCTCAGGCAACCTGTTTGTGTTGTTCGCCTTTGTTCTGGTCGTCACGCCGCTCGGCAGTGTACGGCTTGGCGGCGCCGATGCCACGCCCGATTACAGCTACCTGGGCTGGTTTGCGATGTTGTTCGCTGCGGGAATGGGCATAGGTCTGATGTATTTCGGCGTTTCCGAACCGATCTCGCATTTTAATTCTTCCATGGGCGGTACGGCGCTCGAAGGAGGCATGCGTACCGACTGGGCGCCGCTTGGCGCGGCCGCGGGCGATGCGCTCGCCGCCCGGGATCTGGCGATGGCCGCGACCATCTATCACTGGGGACTTCATCCCTGGGCGATCTACGCGGTAGTCGGGCTTTCGCTGGCGTTTTTTGCCTTTAACTACAATTTGCCGTTGACGCTGCGCTCGGCGTTTTATCCTCTGCTTGGCGAAAGAGTCTGGGGCTGGCCGGGGCATTTAATCGATGTGGTGGCGGTATTTGCGACCCTGTTCGGTCTGGCGACCTCGCTCGGTTTCGGTACAACCCAGGCGCTTGCCGGGTTTAATTTTCTCTATGGCTGGAGCACCGGTGAAATAGCGATGGTGATGCTGATTGGCGTAATCACCACGATTGCCCTGATTTCGGTGGTCAGAGGTCTGGATGGCGGTGTAAAAGTCCTGTCCGAGATCAATATGGGGCTCGCACTGCTGCTCTTGCTGTTTATCATTATTTTCGGACCGACTGCCGAGGTGTTCTCCACCATCGGCTCGGGCATGGTGGCGTACGTCAAGGAGTTTATTCCCTTGTCGACACCGTTCGGTCGTGAAGATGTCAATTTTTCGCAGGGCTGGACGTCCTTCTACTGGGCCTGGTGGGTTTCCTGGTCGCCTTTCGTCGGCATGTTTATCGCGCGTGTCTCGCGCGGCCGAAGCGTGCGAGAGTTTGTCATCTGCGTGATTTTCATTCCGACCATTCTCTGCGCAATCTGGATGGGTGCTTTCGGCGGCACCGCGATCACACAGGTGATAGCCGATGCCGCGGCGCCGGTGGCTGCCGCAGCTCAGGAAGTCAAATTGTTCGAAATGGTCAAGCTGTTTCCGCTGGCCGGGGTTTTGTCCCTGATCGGCATAGTGCTGGTGCTGGTTTTCTTTGTCACCTCATCTGATTCCGGATCGCTGGTAATCGACACCATCACCGCCGGCGGTAAAGTCGATGCGCCGGTTCCGCAACGGGTATTCTGGTGTATCTTCGAAGGGCTGGTCGCCGCCACGCTGCTTCTGGTTGGCGGCGATGAAGCCCTCGGTGCCCTGCAGGCAATGGCGGTCTCGACAGGTTTGCCGTTTACTGTGGTGCTGCTCGCCATGTGTGTGAGTCTCTGGATTGGTCTCAGCAAGTATCGAAGTCTGAGCAAGGCGTGAGTGGGTGACTGGGTGGTGGTATCTGGCCACCGCCCGGTTCAAACCTATCTTATAAATCATGGGTAAATGCAGTCATCCCCGAATGCTTT
>JAGRHW010000228.1 GCA_020444765.1 Gammaproteobacteria bacterium
GGTTACCCGTACCCCTTTGACCGTAACGGCTTTATCGAGATTCCCGGATTTGATGATCTTTACTGTTTTGGTTTGTGCCGGTACTACGCCTGCCTTGATCAAGGCAGCCAGTGTTACCTCATCATTTTCCAGCGAATTCAGTTCATTCAGACGCACTTCCGCATAGTAAGCGCCCATGCGTGAGTTAAAGCCGAATTTGGGCAAACGGCGCTGGATCGGCATTTGGCCGCCTTCAAAACCAACCTTGTGAAAACCACCCGAGCGCGATTTCTGTCCTTTGTGACCACGGCCACCGGTCTTGCCGAGCCCGGATCCTATTCCTCGCCCACGACGTTTGGCTGTTTTTTTCGAACCCTCTCCGGGTTTGATGGTATTGAGATACATTGTTAAGCCTCTTCGACACGCAGCATATAAGACACTTTATTGATCATGCCGCGATTTTCCGGCGTATCGATCACTTCAACCGTGTTGTGAATCTTACGGATACCCAGCCCTCTCACACAGGCGCGATGGGACTCAAGGCGTCCATTAAGACTCTTCACCAGAGTAACTTTCAGTTTGTTTTCGCCGCTCACTTGAATTAACCCCGAATCTCTTCAACACTTTTACCACGCTTGGCGGCAACGGATTCCGGCGACTGCATATTCGTCAGACCATTGACAGTCGCACGAACCACATTGATCGGGTTGTTGGTACCCATGATCTTGGCCAGAACGTTTTTGATGCCAACCGCTTCAAATACCGCACGCATGGCACCACCGGCGATGATTCCCGTTCCTTCGGAAGCCGGTTGCATATAGACACGCGCCGCACCATGCCGTCCCTTCAGGGGATACTGCAAGGTACCTTCACTGAGATTGACGGTTTGCATATTCTTGCGAGCCTTTTCCATGGCTTTTTGAATAGCCAGCGGCACTTCACGGGCCTTGCCATAACCGAATCCGACCTTGCCATTGCCGTCGCCAACCACAGTCAGTGCCGTGAAACCGAATTGACGGCCACCTTTTACAACCTTGGCTACGCGGTTGATCGCAACCAGTTTTTCGATATAGCCGTCGCTACCGCTTCCGTATTCACCACTGGACATAGTTTTTTACCCTTAAAATTGCAGCCCGTTTTCACGGGCAGATTCAGCAAGTGCCTTGATGCGACCGTGAAACTTGAACCCGGAGCGATCGAAAGCCACCTTGTCGACACCGGCCGCCAATGCTTTCTGGGCAATCGCTGCACCGACTGCTGTGGCCGCCTCGACATTTCCGCCGTATTTGATTTCACTGCGCAAATCCTTGCTCAGTGTTGAGGCGCTGGCCAGCACTTTGCCACCGCTGCTGTCGATTACCTGTGCATAGATATGCTGCGAGGTGCGATAGACTGACAGACGCGGCACATTCAGATCGCGAATATGGGCACGGGTTTTTTTGGCCCTTCTGATTCTCGTCGTTTTCTTGTTCATCGCTTGTATTGACCTAGTTATTTCTTCTTGGCTTCTTTCATCACTACGTTTTCATTAACGTAGCGGACACCTTTTCCTTTGTAGGGCTCCGGAGGCCGGTAGGCACGGATGTCGGAAGCCACTTGTCCGACGACCTGCTTGTCGATTCCTTTGACAATGATTTCTGTCTGGCTCGGTGTTTCAACCGTTATACCCTGCGGTACAGGGTGAGAAACAGGATGCGAGAAACCCAGAGTCAGGTTGACGCTGTTACCCTGAGCCTGCGCCCGGTAACCAACACCACGGAGTTCGAGGCGTTTCTCAAAACCGCTACTGACACCGACGATGAGATTATTCAACAGTGAACGCATGGTTCCGGCCATCATTATCGAATCCTTGCCGGTACGTTTTGCTGCAACCCGCAACTCGCCATCTTCAAGACTGACGGCTACATCATCGTGCACGAGTAGCTCTGCTGCGCCGATGCTTCCCTTAGCCTTGACCAGTTGATCATTGATCGTTACTTCCACACCTTTAGGCAGGACGACCGGTTGTTTTGCGACTCGTGACATACGTCCTCCCTAGGATACCGAGCAGATAATCTCGCCACCTTCACCCAGGGCCTGCGCTTTCGCGCCAGTCATAACGCCTTTGGAAGTGGAGACCACCGAAATTCCCAGCCCCCCCAGAATTGTGGGGATTTCACTGGCGTTTTTATAAATGCGCAAACCAGGGCGACTGATCCGATCGATCTTCGCAATAACCGGCTTGCCATCAAAATACTTCAAGGTGATGGTCAGGGTAGACTTGCTGCCATCCTGCTCGGTTGCATAGTCCGTGATATAGCCTTCGTCCTTGAGCACGGCGGCTATAGCCACCTTGGACTTGGAAGACGGCATACTTGCCTTAACCAATCTTGCCGACTGCGCATTTCTGATGCGGGTCAGCATATCGGCAATCGGATCTGACATACTCATAATGAATTCCTAAATCTCTGTACTACCAGGAAGCCTTGGACAAGCCAGGCACGTCGCCACGCATTGCCGCCTCACGCAATTTTATCCGGGACAGACCGAATTTGCGGTAGTAACCATGAGGTCGGCCGGTAATCCGACAACGGTTACGCTGGCGAACGGCAGCGGAATCACGAGGCAGTTTCTGTAACGCCTTGACCGCTTCCATCTTTTCATCAAAACCGGTATTGGGCGAAGCGATCAGTGCTTTCAGCTCGTTACGCTTTGCGGAATATTTCTTTACCAGCCTGCTGCGCTTGTGTTCCCGCGCGATCATAGATTTCTTAGCCATTTAACCCGCCGCCTTCAGTTTCTTCAGTGGCATATTGAATTTCTCCAACAGCGCTCTTGCTTCGTCATCAGTTTTGGCGCTGGTAGTGATCGTGATATCCATGCCCCGTATGGCATCGATTCTGTCGTAATCGATTTCCGGAAAAATAATCTGTTCCTTGATGCCCATGCTGTAATTACCGCGACCATCAAAGGACTTTCGGTTCAGACCGCGGAAATCACGGATCCGCGGGATAGCAATCGAAATCAGGCGATCAAGAAATTCGTACATGCGTTCACGGCGCAATGTCACCTTCGCGCCGATTGGCCAGCCATCGCGAATCTTGAAGCCTGCGATCGACTTGCGCGCCAGCGTAACGACGGGCTTCTGACCGGTAATAGCAGCCAGATCGCCAACCGCGTGCTCAATAACCTTTTTGTCACTGACCGCCTCACCCAAACCGATGTTCAGAGTGACTTTCTCGATCCGTGGCACTTCCATGACGCTTTTATAACCGAACTCATCGACCATCTGCTGGACGATCTGCTCCCGGTAAAAATCTTTTAAACGTGACATAACTATTCTACCTACCCATCAACCGTTTCGTTGTTGGACCTGAAAAAACGTACTTTCTTGCCATCCTGCAGCGTGCGGATTCCGATCTTGTCGGCCTTATCGGTACCAGGGTTGTAAATTGCCACATTGGAAATATGAATCGAGGCCTCTTTCTCGACAATACCGCCGGGCACACCCATCATCGGATTGCCTTTGGTATGTTTTTTAACCATATTCACGTTGTCGACAATCACCCGGGAATTCGGCAAAACCTTCTGCAAAGTGCCACGACGCCCTTTGTCCTTGCCGGTTAAAATGATGACCTCATCGCCTTTCTTTAACTTGCGCATAATCCTGGACCTTATAAAACTTCTGGCGCGAGCGAAATAATTTTCATAAAGCGCTCGGAACGCAATTCACGGGTTACCGGGCCAAATATACGTGTACCGATTGGCTCAAGTTTTGCGTTCAAAATAACCGCAGCGTTCTGATCGAAGCGAATCGAAGAACCATCCGGACGGCGGATACCTTTACGGGTCCTCACCACCACGGCATTGTAAACTTCGCCCTTTTTAACCTTACCGCGGGGAATGGCGTCTTTGACACTCACCTTGATGACGTCTCCGACCCGGGCATAACGACGATGCGAACCGCCGAGCACCTTGATACACATAACCTTGCGCGCGCCACTGTTATCCGCGGCATTTAGAATTGTTTGCATCTGAATCATGATCAGAACCTACCGGATTGCCGTAGCAGTTACTTGGAAGCGGCCTCGAGCACTTTATCGAGCACCCAGGATTTTGTTTTTGAAATCGGACGGCATTCCTTTATCTGCACGACGTCTCCAATTTCAAGACTGTTTTGCTCGTCATGAACATGGAATTTCGTCGACTTGCTGATAAATTTTCCGTAAACCGGGTGACGGACTTTTCTTTCAATCAAAACGGTTGCGGATTTATCCATCTTGTTACTGATAACGCGCCCGACCGCGGTACGTTGCAATTTGCTTTGCTCGGTCATTTATGATTCACCCGCGATTTTCTTTTCGTTAATAAGAGTCTGGATACGCGCGATTCCCTTTCTGGACTTATTGAACAGATGCGGTTTTACATCCTGTCCCGAGCCACGCTGCATTCTCAAGTTGAACTGTTCCTTGAGGAGCGCAGTCATTTCCTTTTGCAGGTCGTCGATTGTTTTTGCACGCAATTCACTTGTTTTCATCACATCACCGTACGATTGACGAATGAGGTAGCCAAGGGAAGCTTCGCCGCAGCCAGCGCAAACGCTTCTCGGGCAATTTCTTCACTCACGCCTTCCATCTCATAGAGGACTTTGCCAGGCTGGATTTTAGCCACCCAGAACTCCACATTACCCTTACCTTTACCCATTCGAACCTCGATGGGTTTCTTGGTAACCGGCACATCCGGAAAAATTCGAATCCATATTTTTCCACCACGTTTGATGTGACGAGTCATCGCACGACGAGCGGCTTCAATCTGGCGGGCAGTCAGCTGACCACGCTCGGCCGCCTTGAGTCCATACTCACCGAAACTGACGCGGTTTCCGTTTTGCGCCAAACCACGGTTGCGTGATTTATGTCGTTTACGAAATTTTGTACGTTTTGGTTGCAACATGGTTTCAGACCTTACTTACCGGACGCTTTGGCGGCTTTCTTTTCAGACTGCTCGCGTTTTTGTTCAAGATCGAAGACTTCGCCATTACAGACCCAGACCTTGATACCAATTATTCCGTAGGTGGTTTTGGCTTCCGCCGTTCCATAGTCAATGTCAGCACGTAATGTATGCAGCGGCACCCGACCATCGTGATACCACTCACGACGGGCGATTTCAGCACCGTTGAGCCGTCCGGAAACAGCGATCTTCACGCCTTGCGCACCCAGACGCATGGTGTTCGTCAGCACTCGCTTCATGGCGCGCCGGAACATGACGCGACGTTCCAGCTGCTGCGCAACGCCTTCGGCAATCAACTGCGCATCAAGCTCGGGCTTGCGTATTTCAGCAATGTTGATCTTGACGTTGTTGATGTGCATGTTAAGCATCGGCGCAATCTTGGCTCTGAGCCGCTCAACATCCTCACCCTTTTTACCGATGACTATACCCGGTCGCGCAGTGTGCACGGTAATAACGACCGTACGCGCAGGACGCGATATTTCAATCCTGCTGACCGACGCATGCGCCAGCTGCTCACGCAAAAATTCCCGAACCTTGATATCTTCATTCAGGTAGTTGGCATAATCCGCATTACCGGCATACCAGGTAGAATTCCACTCGGCGGATATGCCAAGCCTGATTCCAATCGGATGAACCTTTTGTCCCATACTGTGTACCTTAACTATTCGTCGGCTACAACGACGGTAATGTGGCTGGTGCGTTTGAGAATTCTATTGCCACGACCCTTTGCGCGTGCTCGCATGCGCTTCATGGTCGGCCCCTCATCCACGGTCACGGCTGCCACTTTCAACTCATCGATATCCGCACCTTCATTGTGCTCGGCATTGGCGATCGCCGAATCGAGAAGTTTTTTTAGTATGCTGCCGGCCTTCTTGTTACTGAATTCCATCAGCTCAAGAGCCCGTTCGACCTTTACGCCACGGATCTGATCAGCAACCAGCCGCGCTTTTTGCGCTGAGATCC
>JAGRHW010000229.1 GCA_020444765.1 Gammaproteobacteria bacterium
GCTCGACAAGAAAGGTGAACTGATCGAGGCGCATCCCGACTTTCAGCTGGTGATCTCCTACAACCCCGGCTACCAGAGTCTGATGAAGGATCTCAAGCAATCCACCAAACAGCGTTTCGGCGGACTTGATTTCGACTATCCGGAAGAAAAAATCGAGGTGAAAATCGTTGCCGAAGAGTCCGGCGTCGATGCCGACACAGCCGCCAAGCTCGTACAAATCGCCCATCGCGCGCGTAACCTGAAAGGCCACGGTCTGGACGAAGGCATTTCGACGCGTCTGCTGGTGTATGCCGGTCAGTTGATCAGCAAGGGTGTCGAACCGGCCGCGGCCTGCAGTATGACCATGGTGACGCCGCTGACCGACGATCCCGATATGCGTGATACTCTGAATGCTGCGGTACAGACGTTCTTTGGCTGATCCGCAGCGATTCCGTCAACGATCGCGGTAAGCAAGCATGTCAATCAAACTCGAAGATTATGCGGAATTCCTGGAAAAAGCGGCTCCCGAAGTAAGAGACATACTCGACAGCACCTTCCAGGAAGCAGCGCGCATCATGTCGCCGGCCGGCCTCGAGGAATACATGGATGGCGGCAAGGCGCTTTGCAATCTGGGGCGCGGCAGCGACCTGGTGGTCACCTGGCTGGAAGAAATGCCCCAGGTTGCCAGGGAATGCGGCGAGGACATCATTTCCGACTGCCTGACCGCCGCCATGAAGCTCTCTTCCATGACCTCGGGCGAAGTTATCTCGCTGATGCTGGCCAGCCTGCCGACCGCCGCACGCCGGCTCGGCGATGCCTCGCTGTTGCGCGGCTATCTGACACTGATCCATCAACTGGCCTCAACAGCGGCCCGCGGCCTGCGGCCCATGCTCAGCCATATGGACGAGCTGCTTTCCAAACTGACGCTGAGCGGCCTGCGCCGTCGGGCCAACTTCGGCGCCCAGGCCTACCGGCGCGATTTCAATAATTTAACCGCTTACTTCAATCTGGAATCGGCCGACAGCCGCGCCATGCTGGAAAAAGAACGGCGTGGTGTTCTGTTCGTCAAGGTACAGCGTAAGCTTAATTTCTATCTGCGCGCGCTTTGGGGACGGGATTTCTTTATCCGCCCGACCGGCGCCGATTTTGCCGATTTTCGTCCCTATGTCGATAACCGCGTGCTGTTCGTGCCGGACGCGGTCGACGACATTGGCGGCATACCGGGCCTGGAGTTGTATCGGGCCACCGCCGCTCATATGGCGTCACACTTGTGTTATACGTCCTCATCGATATCGGCCGAACAATTGAGCCCGGCGCAGATGTTTTTTATCGCTCTGCTGGAAGACGCACGCATCGAATACAAGGCCATCCGGGCATTTCCCGGCCTGAAAAAGCTCTGGCGTTCCCTGATGGCCGTCGACTTCGAAGAAGCCGTCGAACACGAAAGCATTCCACTGCTCGAGCATCTTGCCCTGATGCTGCTGGATGACACCGCAAGCAGCGATGACGAAGAACTCAACAGTTTCTCCAAACGCTTTCACGAAAGCATCGAGGAACGACAGGACGACAATCAGTTTTCCTGGTTTATGGGCATGGAACTGTTCAATCTGTTCGCGAAACGCAAGGCCGTACCCAGCCTGAGAATTCTCGAACGCCATCGGATTCCTTACCGGGACGACAACCGGATCGTCTGGCATTTTGAGGAATTCGACTGGAACAGCGGTTTCGAATACATACCCGCCAGCCAGCGCCAGGTGCGAAAAAACGTCAGCGTGATCGATATGGCGAACGAGGTCGATTGCGAGCTCGCCGGAGACGACGCACAGGAAATCTGGGTCTGCTCGACCGAGATGCGGCCCTACGAAGACGACCTGACGGACAACACCAAAAGCTTTAACGACATGTGGGGCAAGGAGCCGGTCTCCGATCCGTTTCACTATCAGGAATGGGACTACCAGATCCAGCTTCATCGCCCGGACTGGGCAACCGTGTACGAAAGACGGCAGGGCATCGGCGATCCGGAAGATATCGACAACATTCTCACCGAACATAAACCGATCGCCCATCGCATCCGGCAGATTATCGACCTGCTCTCACCCGCCGGCGTGCAGCGCGTGCGTAACATGGAAGACGGTGATGAGGTTGATATCAACGCCGCGATCGATGCCATGATCGCCATCCGCATGGGCGAACAACCCAACACCCGCATCACAATGCGTAACGTGCTCAACAACCGTGATCTCGCGGTTGTCGTCCTGCTGGACCTGTCCGAATCGACCAACGAAAAGATCGACGGCTCCGACAAGACCGTGCTGCAACTGACGCGGGAAGCCGCCACCCTGGTCGCCACCGCAATCAACGGGATCGGCGACCCCTTCGCCCTGCATGGCTTTGCCTCCGATGGCCGTCATGACGTGCAATACTACCGGGTTAAGGATTTTAACCAGCACTTTGACGACAATACCAAGGCCCGGCTGGCCGGAATGAAAGGCGGCCTTTCAACCCGCATGGGAGCGGCGCTGCGCCACGCGGGTCACCATCTTGCAAAACAGCCGGAACGACGCAAGTTGATTCTGCTGGTAACCGACGGAGAACCCGCGGATATTGATGAACGCGATCCGCAGCACCTGCGTCACGACACCAAAAAAGCCGTCGAGGAGCTGCACAGCCAAGGTATTCTGAGTTATTGCCTGACCCTGGACGAAAACGCCGACAGCTATGTCAAACGCATTTTCGGCATGAACAACTACACGATTATCGACAATGTCGAACGCCTGCCCGAACAGTTACCGCAGTTGTTTGCGAGTCTGACACGCTAAACGACGACGACTTCTCATCACGGGTTTTTCCTGTAATATTGCTGCAACGCAAAAGCGATTGACTACACTTTAGTCATCCTTATTTCGCGCTTCATCAATTCGGGAAAACTCCATGAGCAATGTCGCTCTTTCAATGCTGGCGCTTTCGGCGGTTGCTGTTGTCGGGCTGTGGATCGGAAATCTCAAGATCCGCGGTGTCGGCCTCGGAATCGGCGGCGTGCTGTTCGGCGGGCTGATCGTCGGGCATATCGTCAACCTCTACGACCTGCAGCTCGATCAGCATGCACTGCACTTTATCAAGGAATTCGGCCTGATCCTGTTTGTCTACACGATCGGTATCCAGGTCGGACCGGGCTTTTTCTCCTCACTCAAGAACAACGGGCTTACGCTCAACACTCTGGCTTTGATCATCGTCGTGTCAGGTGGCTTGCTGGCCGTCGCCCTGCATTTTCTTTTCGATCTGCCCTTGAATGTTTTCCTTGGCATTTATTCCGGCGCGGTAACCAACACGCCGTCGCTGGCGGCCGGTCAACAGATTCTTCAGGAACTCGGACAGGACAGGACGCAAACCAATATGCTCGGTCTTGGTTACGCGATGGCCTACCCCTTCGGTATCCTCGGTATTCTATTGTCGATGTGGTTGATCAGAGTCCTGTTCAACATCAATCCGGACAAAGAGGCCGAGGACCTGGTGAGCGGCTCGAAGGAAAAGGCCCTGACCGACATCAATGTTGTTGTCGAAAATAAAAATCTCGACGGCCTGAATTTTGCCGAGCTGAGTGACATTCTCGGTGAAGACATTGTCTGTTCGCGTATCAAATCCGCCGACACCCTGCGCGTTCCCGGCCCTGATACGATCGTGCATCTTGGCGATTACCTGCATCTTGTGGGCGCGTCGAAATCCCGTTTGTCGAAGGCGACGCTTATCGTTGGTGAACAGGTCGGGGAGTCGCTGTCAACCAAAGGCACGCATATGAAAAGTGTGCGGATTGTCGTCACCGAGGAGAATGTGCTCGGCAAAAAACTCAGCAAACTGGATTTTAAACACAAATACCGGGTGGTCGTGTCGCGCCTGAACCGCGCCGGTGTGGAGCTTGTCGCCAACAAGGATTCGGTGCTGCAATTCGGCGATATTCTGAATATCGTCGGCGATACCGACGATGTCGATAAAGTCAGCAAAATTCTCGGTAATACCAGCAGCAAGCTGCAGCACGTGCAAATGCTGCCGATCTTTATCGGTATCGGCCTTGGCGTGTTGCTGGGCTCCGTGCCCTTTCATTTACCGCATCTGCCGGCGCCTCTTAAACTCGGGCTGGCCGGTGGCCCGCTGCTGGTCGCGATAGGGCTTGCACGCATCGGCAGCATCGGACGCCTGTACTGGTTTATGCCACCAACCGCCAATCTTGCATTACGGGAAATCGGTATCGTTTTGTTTCTTGCCGTGGTGGGACTGGATTCCGGTGCGCACTTCGTGGAGACGCTGCTCTCGGGTGACGGACCGGCATGGATGGCCTACGGCGTGGCAATTACCCTGATTCCGTTGCTTGTCGCCGGAGTTATCGGCAGGTTTTTCCTGAAAACCAACTATCTGACGTTATGCGGACTGCTGGCAGGCTCCATGACTGACCCGCCGGCACTGGCATTCGCAAACAATATCCGCCCCGGCAACGGTGCCTCGGCACTGGCTTACGCAACGGTTTACCCGCTTGTCATGTGCCTCAGAATCCTGTCACCGCAGGTCATCGCGGTTCTTTTGTGGGGAATATCCTGACTGCTTGCCAGAGCCCCGGGTGGCGGCCTACTGGCCTTGCGCTGACATCGATTCCAGCCGTCTTCCGGCCAGACGCGCTGCCGAACTGCCCGGGTGATCCTGTATCAGGGATTCGAGCAAGGCACGCGACTCTTCAAATTTGTTCTGCTCATACAAGGCATAGGCAATTTTCAGCTTGGCATCCGGCACCTTGGGACTGTCGGAAAATTCATTGACGACCTTGCCGAAACTTTTTACCGACTCATCAAATTTTCGCGCGACATAAAGCGCTTCCCCACGCCAATACCAGGCGTTGTCGGAAAACGGGCCGGCCGGATAAGAAGCGAGAAAAGAGTCGAACAACTCGATAGCGGCCGCGTTGTTGCCGGCCATCAGTACATCATAAGCCTTGGTATAAGCTTCCTTTTCACCGGGCTGCGGCTGCTGACGCACCACAGCTGCGACTGTGGATTCGCCCTGTGCTTCTTCCGCCGGAGGCATAACAGCTTCGTTCCCGTCGGGCGCAAGCTCGCCTTCCAGCGGCGGCAGTCCATCCATGTCTTCCGGATTGATTCCCTGCCCGCCCATTCTGGCCTCGAGGGCCTGCAGACGCCGGTCCGTATCGAGATACAGATTGCGCTGGCGTTTGCTCATGGCCTCCATCTCGTGGTCAAGGCGTTCGATTTCACCACGCAACAGCCGGACCTCCCGTTGTACAGACTCGATACGCTGCAGCATATCCAGCAGGACCTGATTGTCCAGAATACGCTCGACGCGCTGCAGACGCTGATCGAGAACCTCGGCACTGGGCGCTTTTTTATCCGCAGCCTGACTCAGCGGGACAAAAACCAATAATGCAAGTCCAATAACGCTATATGTTGCTGATTTCATCTGCTTCACCCTGCTTTGTACAACCCGGTAATATCCGCTGATTTACCGGGACTCGTAGACGATTTCCACCCGTCGATTGAGCGACCAGCTTTTTTCGTCGTGCCCGTCTTCGGCCGGCTGCTCTTCACCAAAACTGAGAATGCTGATCTGGTTAGGTCTGACGCCCTGTAGTTGCAGTATTCTTTCAACGGCCTTGGCGCGGTTTTCTCCCAGCGCGACGTTGTATTCGCGGGTACCGCGCTCATCGGTGTGGCCTTCCAGACGCACGCGGGCATTCGGCGAGCTTGCAATGTACTGCCCGTGGGATGCAAGCGTATCCAGGTCTTCGGGATGAATGCTCGCCTGATCGTATTCAAAATAGAAAACCATATGCGTCGGTATGCCGAACTCATCAACCACCACGCCCAGCTCGTTTCTGAGCACCTCGGCGGCCTGACTCTCCTCTCCCGAAACACTGCGTCCGCCGGCCGTTCCCACCTGGGTTTG
>JAGRHW010000022.1:0-3079 GCA_020444765.1 Gammaproteobacteria bacterium
TATTCCACGCCACCGCGCTGGTCTATTTCACTCTGCCGGTCATCAACGAGCAGAAAGACATCATGAACAAGGCCGGGGAGTTGTTCGAGCGCGATTACAACGCGTTTTTGCATTACTCTGTCGCGGCACTGTTTTTTCTGGTCATTTCCGTCGTCATCTTTTTTATCTCCGGCCTGATCTACCGACGACTGACGGCCCACCTGCATACCGGCGAGCGAAAAAAAATCAGTTTTAAACCGAACTATATGCGATAGTCTGGCGCTATATCGACAAGCGGACTCCAGGCCTCCAGATCCGGCCGGACGAGTCGATTATCTTCCTTGTATTGTTGCATGCCGCGTGAGCGGTTCTGGATAGTTTCATGGCGTTTGAGCACATCGTAAAAAAAATCACCGGCGGCGCGCCGGGTTATTCGATCGATATCAATTACTACCGGATCGGTCCGTCGGATGCGGTAAAAAAAGTCTACCTGCAGGGTGCGCTGCATGCCGATGAACAGCCGGGCATCATGGTTTTACATCATCTGCTGCTGAAACTGCGGGAAGCGGATACGGCCGGCGAGTTGAAGGCGCAGTTCGTGGTTTTTCCGATGGTCAATCCGGTCGGTATGGCGAACATCATGTTTCGCAAACACCAGGGGCGTTACCACTGGCCGTCGGGTGTCAATTTCAACCGTCAGTGGCCGAATCTGTTCGAAGTGGTCAGGGATGAGGTCAGCGATCAGCTTGGCGATAATGCTGAAGCGAATGTGGCACTGATCCGGCAAGCCGTAAGTCACTGGCTGGATGAACTGAATGCAAGCACTTCGCTTGAGCAGCAGCGGCGGATCATTATGCGGGAGGCGTTCGACGCCGATTATGTACTGGACCTGCATTGTGACAACGATGCGCTGAAACATGTCTTTATCACGCCGGACCTGCTGCCGGAGTTCAGCGATCTGTCGGACTGGGTCGGCGCGGCCGCGACCCTGACCTGTGCCGACAGCGGCGGGGCGTCGTTTGATGAGGTCTGGTCCGGACTCTGGACAAAACTGATCGCTGCGTTTCCCGATAAAAACATTCCTCATGCGACCTGTTCGGCCACCTTGGAATATCGCGGCGAGTTCGATGTTTTTGATGAACTCAACAGCAAGGATGCGGACAATCTTTACGGCTTTTTTCAGGCGCGTGGCTTGATCGGCGGAACACCGGTCGCCAAACCCGGCAAACCGGCGCCAAAGGCAACGGATCTGGCTGCAACCGAAATGCTTCGCGTCAACCAGGCCGGCTTGTTGGCCTACAAGGTATCGCTTGGTGAGCAGGTCGAAAAAGGTCAGCTGATCGCCGAACTGATCGCTCTTGATGGCGAGGAGGCGTTTATCAAACGGACGCCGGTGGTCGCCGGAACCCGGGGTGTGGTGATCTCCCGTAACATCAACAAATATGTCTGGCCGGGTTGCTCGATTGCCAAGATTGTTGGTGAGGAGATTCTGGAAAGCCGTGGTACGTATTTACTTGAAGATTAAAAATTACTTTTATATCAATGACTTAAATATATTAATTAAAGTAATTTTTTATAAAAATACTTGCTAAATCCCAAGCTGAAATGGAATTTCAGGCGGTAAAGGCCATCATGCGTGGGTCGATAACGTCATCAGGGACGGTCGAGTTCAAGGATAACAGTGGAAAAGGATTTTATTATTTCAAACCAGGCGCGTATCTCCTGGATCATGCAGTCTTTGCGTGATGATCATCAGCTCATTGACGTGGATTTCCCCGACAGGAAAATCGGCGCGCGCAGTATTATCGTGGACGTGAATGCCGATGAAGGGTATTTCTCGATCGATGAATTTCCTTCCGCGGGGTGTCATAAACAGGCGCTGGCGGGCGAAGCATTTGATTTACGAGCATCTCTCAACGGTGTTGATGTAACTGCCAAGGCACTGGTGGTTGAGAATGTCATCGATGACCCGCACGGTGCTTTGTACCAGATACAGATTCCCGGCAGCGTACACTATGTGCAACGACGCGAGACCTTCCGGGCCCGCGTGACCGGACTGATTGAGGTGCCGGTCGAGATCGCCCTGGTTCCGCCGGGTGATGCGCCGGACCAGGAACCCGTGACAACAGAAGCTCAGCTGGCGGATATTTCCGCCGATGGCTGCCGTCTTTCGTTGAGCGGTGAAGAGGGTTCAGTGTTTGGCGCCCTGGATCAGCGCTGGACGCTGCGCATGCAGTTCCCGGATACCGAAGAGCCCTTGAATGTCAGGGTGATTACCCGGCACAGCCGTTTTCTCGAGCGCTCGAAACTCTGGTACGTCGGCTGCCAGTTCGACAATAACGATGCCCGTTCTCAGCAGCTGATCGACCGCTTCGTTACTCAGGTGCAACGCCTGGAACGCCAGCGAGAGGCGATGTTCGACTGAGAGCCTGTCGGGAGACTCTGCCGGGATTTCAGACAGGCTCATAGACCTGCCATACTTCTACTATACTAAGTTCTGGATAACGCGGAGTAGCGCCAAATGCAAGCAGACGACGATATGCCCCGATGGGACGAGGCCATTGCCGGTATGGTCAAAGAAGAGTTTCGCAACAAAAATGCGCCTTTGGTTATGACCGATTTTCGGCGTCTGGCAAAAGACTATGACTTTCGTCTCGACGACATCATGGAAACGATGTTTTTAATGGTGATGCATGAGGCATGGGCCTATCAGGCGTCCGCCAGCGATCAGAAAGAACTGACTCACGAAACACTGATAGAGTATTGCACCAAGAAACGTCTGTCTGAAGATGATCTGAAGGTGTTCAACGGAACCTGGATGCCGATACAAGGCAGTTAACTGCCTTGTATCGGCCGAATACGGTCAGCAATCCTCGCCTTGTAATACGCTGTTCTGGCCAGGGTTACTTTTTTGCAGGCCGGTTTATTATTTAGTCCACTTCGAAAAATTATCCGTAGACTTCTCGCGTCCGTCTTCATAGCCGGCTGTGTACGCATCGGTCACACGCTGTTCTTCGCGTTCCGGATGACCCAGAAAGCCGCCCTGCCAACCCAGAATATATTCCGGATCAACACCTTGCTTTTCCATTTCTGATACGCC
>JAGRHW010000022.1:3089-17691 GCA_020444765.1 Gammaproteobacteria bacterium
GTATGCTTGGTTCATGATTTATCCTCGTGTTGCCTGTTTTGTTTCAGGGTTACAAAAAAAAATTATCCAAAATCCTTCAATGCCAGAAAGTGCGCTTTCGCTTTGCCCGAATCGATCGCTTTGCGAGCGTGGTCGGCCGCTGATTGCAGGGACGTGGCTTTTTCCAGATGCCAGATGACCAGCGCGGATGCATAAACCAGGCTGTCGTAGGCGTAGCCTTTTTGTCCGTCAAGCGCCGCGAGACCCGCCTCGACCGCAGCCTGGCTGGCCGCTGCTATATCGATGCTTTTTTCCTCCCTGCCGGGTTGCTGAATCATCGGCAGCTCGGCGGGCAGTGGAACGCAACGGTTGTCCTGCTCGATACCGAGTGCGGCCGGCTCCAGAACGGTTTCCAGGTCCTTGCCGTCGCCGTGATAACTGAAGCACTTGGCGCTTTGTTGCAGTGAAGGCGTAACGCCGCCTTCGACGCCGCGGACGATCAGCGCGCTGTCGAAACCGGCCGAGCGTGCCAGATTCGTATAAACCGGCGGATAGGCCTTGTGCACATAGCCGGTCATCAAATGTGTTTTGCCGCTGGCCACGAAGGGCTTGGTCAATACCTCGAGCGTCGTGATCAGCGGCCGCTTGACGATGGTGTGACGCAAGGGTAGAAGGCGGTTCAGTGCCGGGCAAAAGCGGCTCTGATCGATATAACCCCAGCCGATGTCCGGGTTCTCAAGGTGGTTTTTTACCGAGTGCTGGTCGCGCAACACATCGATCCCGGCCGCGCCGAGTATCCGGTAATGATTCATGCCGTGCTTGGGACCGACAGACTCCAGGCCCGTGGACACGGCGGGTATGCCACAGGCCGCCAGCACAGGCGCTACGAAGGCGCTGACCGGCAGGCCGCGTACCCAGCCGTCATAGGGGTCTGCGATATCGACGAGATTGTCGACCTCGACGGTCACCGGCGACATGGTGTCGCGGATAGCCTGCAGGCTGGCGCGGTTTTCCGTATCGGTTTCGCGCTTCATGCGCAGAGCGATCATGTAGATGCCGGCCTGTACCGGGTCGGCCTCTCCTGACAGGATAATCTGCATGGCATCGTACGCTTCATCGAAGCTGAGATCCTTGCTGTACTCCGGTCCGGTCGCGACTTTTTGAATGCAGCTGCGCATTCTCGCGGTTCTGAATTCCTGCTCCGAAATCTGTGCACTCATTGAAATATCTGCCATTATGGGTTTACAACGGTCGGAGTTTACCATGTAGCCCCGTTGAGGGCTCGCAGGATACCCAAGCACCGGCGGACTCAGAATATCCCTGTTGGGAGTTTTTCTGATCGCATCCGAGAGGTTTAAAGCGGCCACGCCGGCCTGGCCGGAGTCTCCGTTGGCGGATATTTTACCAGCAATCAGCCAAACCCGGACCCTGCCGACTGGTCGTTTATCTACCCCCATATGTGAAGTCGGGTCCGATCTCGCCTTGCCAAGTGGATATTCGACGAGATAACAGGCCTGTTATCATGCCCGATTAACCCGATTCAATGATCCGGAGTCTGTAATGTCCGATGATAAAGATGACATCGAAATAACCCTCGCCAGCGGCATGGCGGCTTTCGAGGCAAAACAATTCCCAAAGGCGCTGGAGCTGCTGGTGCCGCTGGCTGAGCAGGGCCAGGCCGATGCTCAGCATCGGGTCGCTATCATGTATCAGAACGGTCTTGGCTGTACCGTCAAACCTGAACTGGCCGTGCAGTGGATGCGCGCCGCGGCCGAGCAGGGTTACGCTGTTGCCCAGCACGGACTGGGTTTTATGTACATGGAGGGCGATTGCGTGGAACAAAGCGGCGAGCAGGCGGTTGCCTGGTTTACCAAGGCCGCCGAGCAGGGGCTGGCCGGTTCGCAAACCACCCTGGCGCTGATGTACGAGAACGGTGAGCTGGTGCCGAAAGATCCTGAAAAGGCAAAATACTGGTATCAACAGGCCGGTTTCGGCGGGGCCTGAGGTAAGCGATGAGACCAGCACAACTGCTCACCGTCCTTGATACGGAGTTTCACGGCACCAAACAGGGCCAGCACACGCCGGTAATGTTGTGGGGGCCGCCGGGTGTCGGCAAATCGCAGATGATTCTCCAGATCGGGGCGCGCAACCAGGTACCGGTCATCGATATCCGTCTCTCGCAAATGGAGCCCAGCGACCTGCGGGGTATTCCGTTCAAGTCCGGTAGCCGGGTGGAATGGGCGGTGCCGTCGCTGCTGCCGCATGTCGACCTGCATGGGGAAAACGGTATTCTGTTTCTGGACGAGATCACATCCGCCGCGCCAAGTGTGTCCGCCGCTGCCTACCAGCTGATCCTCGACCGTTGTCTGGGCGACTACCGGATTCCCGATGGCTGGGCGATTTTCGCTGCCGGCAACCGTCAGGGCGATCGCGGCGTCACCTACACCATGCCGGCGCCGCTGGCCAACCGCTTTTCGCATTTTGAAGTCGATATCCATCTCGATGACTGGGTGCACTGGGCTTATCAAAACGGCATAGACGAACGGTTGATCGGCTTTTTACGCTTCCGTCCGGACCAGCTGTTTGATTTCGATCCGGTGCATAATCCGGTGGCTTTTCCGACACCGCGCTCCTGGGAGTTCAGTCATCGCGCCCTGCAGAAGTTCGCCGATCTGCCGCACTTATTGTCCGGCGCATTGCAGGCCTGTGTCGGGCCCGCCGCCGGTATCGAATTGCACGCCTATATCAACAGCCTGGATCAACTGCCGGATATCGATGCAATCCTCGAAGGCCGCGAGGCTGCTGTCCCCAAAGAGATCGACTTGCAGTATGCGGTCGCGGCCGCGCTGGTCGGACGGGCGATCAAAGTCAAGGACAGCGAGCAGGCCGCCGCGACCTACGGGCATATTCTCACTTATGCGAAACGTTTCCGGCAGCGCGAAATGGGCGTGATGCTGGTATCGGATTTGCACCGGGTCGTCGGCCAGGATCTGTTCAGCGTGCCGGAATTCAGCCAGTGGGCGGAGCAGATCGCCGATATCATGCTGTATGACTGATGGCCACCCTGACTGACAAACAAATCCTCGATAAAATCAGCGCCGCGCGTACCCGGCTGATTCTCGATAAGCCGTTTCTTGGTGCGCTGGTTTTGCGCCTGCCGGTCGAGGAGGCCGATCCCGCCTGGTGCCGCACCGTCGCCACCGACGCCCGTAAATTTTATTACAACCGTGACTACATCAGTGAACTGCGGCCGCACGAGATGCAGTTTATGCTGGCGCATGAGGCTTTGCACTGCGGGCTGTTGCATTTTGCCAGACGACAGAACCGGGTCCGCCAGCGCTGGGACCTGGCTTGCGATTATGCAATCAATCCGCTGCTGCTTGCCGACGGCCTGACGCCGCCGCCCGACGCTATGGTGATGCGCGAGTTCGAGGGCATGACGGCAGAGGAAATCTATCCCTGCATCGACGAAAACGACAACAGCGAAACACTCGACCAGCATCTTTACGACGAGGATGACGGTCAGAGTGAAAAGGGCGATGGCGAGGCCGGTCGCCGCCGTGAAAGCCGGATGAAGGAGCAGTCCGCCGGTGAGGGTCAGTCGAAAACCGGGCCGGGCGGAGGCGTCGGTCAAACCACCGGTGCAGAGAATGATGCCGGGCAGGGCGGCCTGGCCGGCAAGCCTGCGCCCTTGAGCGAGCAGGAAAAACAGCAGCTGGCGGTACAATGGCAGCAGCGGCTGGCCGGCGCTGCACAGCAGGCCATGCAGGCCGGCAAGCTCGGCGGCGAGATGGCGCGCATGGTCGACCTGATGCTGCAACCGCAGTTGCCCTGGCGGATGTTGCTGGCGCGCTATATCAGTCAGCGCGCGCGGGAGGATTACAGCTACACGCGGCCGTCCAGCCGGCGCGGCGACCCGGCGGTGTTTCCGAGTCTGCGCAGCAGCGAGCTGAACGTGGCCGTTGCGCTGGACACCAGCGGTTCCGTGACCGACCAGGAGATCGCTGAATTTGTCGCCGAGGTCGATGCTGTTAAAGGTTATCTGCGTGCGCGTATCACCTTGTTATTGTGTGACGCGGCCTTGTCGTCGAATGGCCCGCAGGTCTTCGAATACTGGGAGGATTTTTCCGTTCCCGCCGAGTTGAGCGGTGGCGGTGGCACCGACTTCCGTCCCGTTTTTGACTTTCTGGACCAGCAGGACATGCCACCGGACGTTTTATTGTATTTCACCGACGGCAAGGGGGCGTTCCCGCCGTCGCCGCCGGCCTGGCCGACGCTGTGGCTGGTCAAGGGCAGCGCCGACGTGCCGTTCGGTCAGAGAATCCAGTTGAACTGACCATGGCGCTGACTCCTTCCGACGAGCTGCGGCTCAATGTGTTGCTGACGCAACAGCCGCAGGCGATCAAAATAAACGAGTCGACTATGCGCGTGATGGCGCTGACGCCGGGTGGTGAGGCGCGCATCGATCTGCACCCTGATTGCAAGCCGGAGCAGTATTTCAAGCAGCTGCGCGAATTTCTTTCCACTCAGGTGCTGGGCTCGCCGGGCGGTTATCCGATATTTCTGCGCCGCTGGACCCGTATGGGACAGGCCCGTGAAGAGAGCCTGGCGCGTTTGCTGTTATTGGCCGAGGATGAAGCGGTCACCGCAGTCGTGCATGCACCGGGCCTGACTTTATCGCTGGCGCGCTGTGCCTGGTGGGTACTGCCGAGCGCGGACAATGCGCGGCAGATGTTGCGCCTGGATGCGATTGCGCAAAGCGACCTCGGCCTGGAATTGTCGGAGTTTTTACTGGAATTCCTGCCGTTCGAAGAGCGGCAACAGGCCATGATCGATTCGGTACGCCTGATTTTGCAGGCCGGCCAGGTCGGTCCGTCGGTGCGAGACAGTCTCTGGCGTAAGGCGAGTCGTAAAAGCAGCTATTATGCGGGTTTTTTGCAGGCCGCCGCGCACGAGCTGCCGGAGCAGGGTAGCGACCATCCTCTGCTGCAGGCGGCGAACAGTTTTCGCGAGAAAAACGAAAACGAACAAAACCGTGACTTGTTGAATTTGCTTGTGCAGGTGCTCGGCGAATCCGGCCAGGTTTATCTGAAAACCCTGAAAAGAGCTTTCGTCAAACCGAATGATCAGGATGTGGTGGTGAGCCTGATGAACACCATCGGCGATTATTTCGCCGTGCTCAATATCGACAACCGGCGCTATCGCGATCTGCAAATGTGGAACCGCCACGCCGGAGAGATTCTGCAAGAGCGGCACAGCGCGCATCTGCCGGATATGCCGGATGAATTGCAGCGCTGTTGCGAATCCTTGCTGGCGTTGTCGATGGTGGACGAAACCATGGTCAACCCGGTTTTTGCGGTAACCGATGCGGTCGGTTCGGTGATGCGCAAGCGCATCCAGCCGGTAACCGATGCGTTGATGTACCATATTGACCGGCTGCATGCGGGGTAATTTGCCGGAGGCTGTTCCGGCTGTCCGTTTTTGAACATCATTAACCAGATTAATAATCGTAACAATCCGGAGACGCAGTGAAATCTCTGCCCGTTTTTCTGAAAATCGAAGAAAAGTCCTGTCTGGTTGTCGGCGGTGGCACGGTGGCGGCAAGAAAATTGTCGTTTTTGCTGCAGGCCGGCGCCAGGGTGACACTGATATCGCCTGAGCTTGGCGAAGCCACGCAGGACCAGCTCGGCCCGCAGGTCGATTACCAGGCGCGGCCTTTTGCAGACAACGATGTCGATGGTCATACCCTGGTCATCACCGCCACCAACGATCGGGCGATCAATGCCCGGGTAGCGGAGCTTTGCCACGAACGCAATATTCCCGTCAATGTGGTGGACGATGCGGCGGCCTGTACGTTTGTAGTGCCCGCAGTGCTGAATCGCGACCCGATTCAACTGGCGATTTCCACCGGCGGTTCGTCACCGGTGTTGGCGCGCATGCTTAAGTCGCGCCTGGAATCCTATATTCCGTCGGCCTATGGCGATCTTGCCAGTATGGTTCAGGAGTATCGTCAGGCGGTCAAAAAGGCCTTTGTGAGCAATGAGGCGTGCAAGCAGTTCTGGGAAGGGGTGCTGGAAGGGCCGATTGCCGAACTGGTGTTTGCCGGTCGCAAGGACGAGGCGCGTCAAAGCCTGGTCGAGGCGATCGAGAAAAAAGACATCACGCTGCGCGAAGTGGGTGAAGTCTATCTGGTTGGCGCCGGTCCGGGTGATCCCGATCTGCTGACCTTCCGCGCTCTGCGTCTGATGCAGCAGGCCGATGTGGTGGTGTACGACCGACTCGTTTCGCCGCCGATTCTCGAGCTGGTGCGGAGCAATGCCGAGCGAATCTACGCTGGCAAAAAATCCGCCGATCATGCAATTCCGCAAGGCGGTATCAACGAGCTGCTGGTCAAGCTGGCGAAAGAGGGCAAACGGGTTTTGCGGCTTAAAGGCGGCGATCCGTTTATTTTCGGTCGGGGCGGTGAGGAGATCGAAACCCTGATCGACGAGGGTGTGTCTTTTCAGGTGGTGCCGGGCATCACCGCCGCCTCAGGTTGCGCGACCTACTCGGGCATTCCTTTGACGCATCGGGATTATTCGCAGGCTTGTATTTTTGTTACCGGGCATCTGAAGGATCATTCCGTCGATCTGAACTGGAAGATGCTTTCCAATGACCAGCAAACCGTGGTGTTCTATATGGGCCTGCAGGGTGTCGGCATCATCTGCCGGGAGCTGATCGCCCATGGCCGTGCAGCCAGTACACCGGCGGCGTTGGTGCAGCAGGGAACCACGCCTTCGCACCGCGTGCTGATCGGAACGTTAGAGACGCTGCCGCAACTGGTGTTGGAGAACAAGGTTTCGGCGCCGACGCTGATTATTGTCGGCGAGGTCGTTTCGCTGCATGACAAGCTGAAATGGTTTCGCCCCGGGCAGGAACTGATCGGCCAGAGTGTGCAAAGCCTCAACGATTACTTCGAACACGGCGGCAAGGACGACAAGTAGCCGGGCCGCCGGCTCGGCAGACAGGCGTTTATTTCCCGATCAGTTTCAAAAACTCGGTGCGGGTGTTCTGGTTGGAACGAAACCGGCCGAGCATCATCGAGGTGGTCATCGACGAGTTCTGTTTTTCCACGCCGCGCATCATCATGCACAGGTGTTGCGCCTCGATCACCACGCCGACGCCAGCGCCCTTGGTAACATCCTGAATGGCTTCGGCAATCTGTTTGGTGAGCAATTCCTGGATCTGCAGGCGTCTGGCAAACATATCCACGATGCGCGCAATCTTGGACAAGCCGATGACTTTGCCTTTCGGCAGATAAGCGACATGACACTTGCCGATAAACGGCAGCAGGTGATGTTCGCAGAGTGAATACATCTCGATATTTTTGACGATCACCATCTCATCACTGTCCGATTCGAAGATCGCGCCATTGACGACTTCCTCCAGCGATTGCTTGTAGCCATGGGTGAGAAAATCCATCGCCTTGGCCGCCCGTTGCGGTGTGTCGCGCAAACCATCCCGTTCCAGGTCCTCGCCAACCGATGAGATGATAGCTGCGTAAGCTTGAGTCATGTCGTTCATGGTGCCGGTTTGTTCGTTCCTGTGATTGATCGAACTGCCAAGAGTAGCCCAGAGTGCTTCGTGATGCCAGCCGCAAGCGTTACGCAATGTTGCAGGCGCTGGTATCAAAGTCGTTCCGATGGTCCGAAACTTGAATTAAACGTTCGTTTGAATTATAAAAAGCCATGGCCGCTGATACCAAGAAAAAAATTCTTAATACCGCCGAGCAATTGTTTGCGACCAACGGTATCGCCAATACCTCATTGAGGACGATTACCCAGAAGGCCAGAGTCAATCTCGCTTCGGTCAATTATCACTTCGGTTCCAAGGACGAGCTGGTGGTGCAGGTTTTTCTGCGGCGTCTCGACCCGATGAACAAGGAGCGTCTGTCCCGCCTGGTCGAATTAAAACGCCGGGCTGCTGGCAGTCGCCCGAGCCTGAATGATGTCATTCGCGCATTCGTCGAGCCGCCGCTGGAAATGAGCCGGCGGGATGATGGTGGCGCGGTGTTTATCAAATTGCTGGGGAGAACCTATACCGAACCGACGGCCACTATCCACGGGTTGATTCGTGCGACGCACAAAACAGTCATCGACAGCTATCGGCCGGTTTTTCAGGAGTGTCTGCCGGAGCTGCCCCCGGAGGTTCTTTACTGGCGACTGCATTTTATGGTCGGTGTGCTGGCTTATACCATGGCCGGTTCGGATACGATGCGCCTGATTTCTTCGGGAAGTATTGACGATTTGCCCGATCCGCGTGAATTGGCGCGACAATTGAGTGATTTCATAGCGGCGGGTCTGCAAGCCCCGATTTGAAATAAGCCGGTCGATCTTTATTCCGGCCGGCAAAGCGTCTTCGACAGCGGTGGGTAGCGTCGAAGCGCATAAAGCAAGAAATGATCGGCGTGCCCCGGCGCGCCCGGAAAGGTTTGACGCTAGCTACCTTGGGAGATGGCAGGTATGGCTTTACTGGTTTGTGTTGTTGCGCTCGCACTGATGGTTTGGATACTGGCGAGTTTTCCACCCACGCTTTTTACATTTATGCTGAGTTTTGCCGGTTTATTGTCTGTAGCCGGCATTACCGGGGTTCTGAACGGCGGGTTTGCCGCCGCCTTATGGCTGGTTTTTATCGCCGCCTGCGTCATCTTTGCCGTGCCGGGCTTGCGAAAAAAACTGATCAGTGCACCCTTGCTCGATTATGTAAAAGCCGTCTTGCCGCCGATGTCCGATACCGAACGTACCGCAATCGAAGCTGGTTCGGTCTGGTGGGAGGCTGAGCTTTTCAAGGGTGCTCCGGACTGGCAGAAACTCATGAGCACGCCCGAGGCGGTCTGTACCGACGAGGAGCAGGCCTTTATCGACGGGCCGACCGAAGAGCTCTGTGGCATGCTCGACGACTGGCAGATTACCCATGAACTGAATGATCTGCCGCCAAAGGTCTGGAAGTTTATCAAGGATCAGCGTTTTTTCGGTATGGTGATTCCGAAACAGTATGGCGGGCTTGGCTTTTCCGCGATGGCGCATTCCGAAGTGGTCACCAAACTTGCCAGTCGTAGCGTGACCGGTGGCGTGACGGTGATGGTGCCGAATTCTCTCGGGCCGGCCGAGCTGCTCTTGCATTATGGCACCGAACAGCAAAAAGACTACTATCTGCCGCGTCTGGCAGTCGGTGACGAGATCCCGTGTTTCGCGCTGACCAGCCCGACGGCCGGCTCCGATGCGGCTTCACTGACCGATTATGGCATTGTCTGCAAAGGCAAATATAAAGGCAAAAATGTTCTCGGCCTGCGGGTAAGCTGGGAAAAACGCTATATCACGCTGGGACCGGTGGCGACGATCCTCGGCCTGGCGTTTCGTGCTTACGATCCGGATCACTTGCTTGGCGATCAGGAGGATCTGGGGATTACCTGCGCATTGATTCCGACCAAAACCCGCGGCGTCAATATCGGTCGGCGGCATTATCCGCTCAACCATGCTTTTATGAACGGTCCGAACAGCGGTAAGGATGTTTTCATTCCGATGGAATGGATTATCGGCGGACAGGACATGCTGGGACAGGGTTGGCGTATGCTGATGGAATCCCTGGCGGTCGGCCGCGGCATATCCCTGCCGTCCAACGGCGTGGCGTCCGGCAAGTTCAGCACGCGTTTCACCGGCGCTTATGCGAGAGTGCGCAAACAGTTCAATCTGCCGGTCGGTAAGTTCGAGGGTGTAGAGGAAGCCCTGACCCGCATCGGCGGACTGACCTACATGATGGATGCCGGTCGCCGCCTGACCTGCGCCGCGCTCGATCAGGGCGAGAAACCGTCGGTGGTCTCGGCCATTCTCAAATACCACAATACCGAAGGCATGCGTCGTGTGCTCAATGATGCCATGGATGTGCATGGCGGCAAGGGTATTTGCATGGGGCCGAACAATTATCTTGGTCGCGCCTATCAGGGCGTGCCGGTTGGCATAACCGTCGAAGGCGCAAATATTCTCACCCGCAGCATGATTATTTTCGGTCAGGGTGCGATGCGCTGTCATCCGTATCTTGTCCAGGAAATCGAAGCGGCTTCCATCGAAGACCGGCGGCAGGCCCTGGACGAGTTCGATGGCGCGTTGATGAAGCATATTTCCTATGCGGTGGGCAATGGCGCGCGGGCCTTGTTTCATGGTATTACCCGAGGTCGCTTTGCCAGCTCGCCGATCGATGGTGATATGGCGAAATATTACCGGCGTCTGGCGCGGATGAGTGCTGCCTATGCGTTCCTGGCCGACAGCGCCCTGCTGTTTCTTGGCGGCGGACTCAAACGGCGCGAGAAACTGTCCGGCCGCTTCGCCGACGGCTTGACGTATATGTATATCTGTTCGGCCGTACTCAAGCGCTATGAAGACACGGGCCGGCCGGCTGCCGACAAGCCGCTGCTGGAGTGGAGCGCCAGGCATTGTCTGTACGAGATTCAGATCGCGCTGGATCAGATTCTGCGGAACTTTCCGAATGTAACGGTTGGTCTGATTCTGCGTGCGATTGTCTTTCCGCTGGGCAGACGCTTTCGGACGCCAAATGACAAGCTTGGCCACCAGGTGGCGAAGCTTTTGCTCGAACCTTCCGAGGCGAGAGACCGGCTGACTTCCGGCATGTATATCAATGAAGATCCGGATGACGTAACCGGCAAGCTCGAGTACGCCTTGAAAAAAGTCATCGCGGCAGAACCGGTCGAGAAAATCCTCCGTGCCCAGAAGTTAAAACAGCCCGTGGGTGTCACGCTTGAAGAATGGCTGGAAGAGTTGACTCAACAGGGCATAATCAATAATCAGGAAGCGGCGCTTTACAGCGAAGCGCAGCAAGCGACCCGAAACGTGATCATGGTAGATGATTTTCCGCGTGAATCGACTCAGGTCGCGGCCTAGTGAGTGGTCGGGAGTGACGATCATCGGTATCGTCACTCCCGTAAATTCAACGACCCAGTAAATCCTTCTTCAGGCTTTTTTGTGCGGGTTTGTCGGACAGCCAGATACCGAACAGGGCGGTTTTGAAGTCCAGCCCCTCGATAACGATTTTTTCCTCGCCGTTTTTGCTGACATGCGTTCCGGATGCCGGCCTATAGCTGAAAACAAAGGCATCCTCTTTTTTGATTTCCTCGCGTAAGACGGAAATAAACCTGTCGATGCGTTCCTGCAGGGGGGCGGTGTCACCCCCGGTGGCATTATCGAAGCCTTCAACAACGGCTTCTTCCATTTTATCGCTGTCTATCAGGCCCGAGACTATCTGCAGGGATAAGGTCATGGGTTCGTCAGCGGCGAGGATCGCTCCGGCATCAGCGGTCGGAGACTGCAGATAAAGTGCCGCAGCGTAGAGTTTTATAAAGAGTTTGCTGCGTGTGCCGGCGCCGTTCAACTGCAAATCCGCGGCGTTTTCACTGAGCGTGTCCGGAAAATCCACGCCCGAAACCGTCTTGGCCTCGGCGAACGATGCAGACAAAATGACAAGTCCGGCAAGGAGAAGTGTTCTGAACATGAGCGGGCTCCGTTAATAAGGCCGGGACAGAATAGCTTCTGCCTGAGCCTGAAACACGTTGGATGGTCAGGGCCGGGACTTTATTGTCCCGGCCTGTTATCGGGGCAGACTTACTCCCCGATATCGATCACCGAAGTATCGTTCACTTCAATCAAGGTGCCGCGGCTGGCCATGAATTTGGCCACTTGCGTTTGCATCTCGACAGTTACCAGTGCATCCGCCGCAGGGTTCAGTATCGAACCGTGATCGCCGGAGATAAACCGCACCGCGCCGCTGACCGGCGCCGATCCGTTACCGGTCGTGCTGATCACCGGGTCCAGACCCATCAGGCGTATCATCGGTTCCGTGCCTGACAGCGGGGCCGTGTTGATGGCGTTCGGGATGACCTGGTCGCTGAGACTGCCGCCACTGCCACCGACCACTTCCATCAGGTGTACCGGATGCTTGCCGGCGGCGGTGGTTGAAAAATTAACCGGATCGCCCGAATCGATAACGGTTTGTGCCACGGTCAGAAAGCTTTCGTATTCGACCGAACCTTCCGGTGCGCCCTGATCGGCCAGACCTGCATTGATGATCGGGCCGAAGGAAGCCGAGCCGGCCAGCAGCCGCGCGAGTCCCACACCGGGCATGGCGAGCGAAGCCGGACCAACCTGATCGTCAAAGGCCAGAAAGGTGGTGCCCGTGATACCGCCGAGCGAATGCCCGATAAAGCCGACCGTATCGGCATCCAGCGGAACGGCGTCTACATTGCCGATGCTTTTGCGCAATGTCATCAGGTCGGATGCCGCCTGACGCAGATTGTCCCGCGCGTTCAGCAGGTTGCTCAGATTGTAGAAGTGAGTTCCCGATGGATCGGTAACACCGTCGCCGCCGGCGGCACGGCTGTCGTTGTTGATCAGGTCAAGGCCGAATGTACGCTCGGTGGCACCGAAAGGCGCAAACTGTTCATTGGCTGCGTTCAGCGGGCTGTCGGGCGCAACGCCGTGCATCGGCAGATCAATGGCGATTACCGCAAGTCCGGCGGCTGCCATGCCATCAGCCAGGGCCAGCATATTGCTGCGGTCCTGGGTTATGCCGTGCTGGAAGATAACGACTGGCCAGCCCGCACCGGGCGCATCGCCTGCCGGTGTCGACAACAGCAGCGGTATGGTTTGCTCGGAAGTGGCTACCGGCTGTGGATTGAAGCGGGTGAGAAAACCGCCGTTCGCTGCTTTCCAGAAACCGTTGACCGCCTGTTGCGGATTGTCGTCCGTCGGTGCGGTCTGGTAGTACGGGACCGTCAGGCTGCCGAAATGAATCAGCGACGCCCCCTGCAGGGCAGGGTTGAGTTCCGAGGAAGGCACGCCGGTCGGCGAAACGGCTATCGTGCCTGCGTCCGAAGCGTCGTATACGGCTTGCAGTATCGGGCTGATCGATTGCGTGGTGAAGGTCCAGCTGAGAACGATATTGTTGGCCGGTACCCCGTTGGCATTGGCGGCGGCGTGGTAAGTTGCCGTCAGTTGACGCAGGGGTTCGAGGGCCTGCGCCGCGCCGGTGGTGAGCGGCGTGTCGCCGGAGATCAGATAATAGGACACGCTTTTGTCCGCGATAGAGGCTGGATCAGCGGTATTTTTGATACCGTTGGTCAACACGACCATATACGTGCTGCTTTCCTTCAGTGGTTGAAGCGGCAGCAGTACCAGTGTGTTGCCGGTCTCGCCGGTTACCGTGGCCGCGATCTGGGTCTGGTTAAGTTCGCCGACCACGCCGGTGACCGCGCCTTCCGCGCTTGCGCTGACTTCGAAAACGCGTACCGTATCGCCGAGAATCACGCTGGCCGGATCTATGGCCTGGCTGAATGTGGTCGAGATCGGCGCGGTGGTTGAAAAGCCGTCGAGTGCGTTGAGTGCTACCTGCGGATCGGCGTAATTGGTTTCGTCATCGACGCTGATATTGATGGTTCCGTCCTCGGAACCGAGCAGCAGAAGATTGTTCGGAAAGGGGATGATCTGATTGCCCGGGTCGAATTTCGCTTCGAAGGTCGCGCCCGGCGTCTGGGCGGCGGCCTCCTCAGCCTCCTGCCGCGCCTTTTCAAAATCAAAATCGCTGGAGTCACTGCAGGCGCCGATAAAAAGCACGGCGACCAGTGAAATAATAAGTCTGGAATATTTCATGATCTGTTTCCCGCCTTAGTCGAAGTGCCAGTTCAGCTGCGCGCTGAAGATATTGATCGAGGAATCGTAGAGGCCACGCGTGGTGTGCCCGATACTCTCATCGGTATGATTGATCGGGGTCTCATCCACAAACAGATGGGAATACCCGAAATCCATACTCACTTCGCTGTTGAGTCTGTAGCCGACACCGAAACTCAGCCAGGTCCGGTCATTGCCGGGAATCCGCGGCGTGCGGTATTCAGCACTGGGGATAGGCTCTTCATCAAATGCAAGCCCGCCTCTGAAGGTCCAGGTCTCCGAGTGTTGGTAATTGACGCCAATGGAGTAGCGCATGACATCGTCCCAGTTTTCCGTGGTGAAACTGTCGGGTTGGGCGGGGTTGTCGAATTTGACACGTAGCTCTTCGAAGCTGCTCCATTGTGTCCAGGTGATGTCTGCCAGGAGTTGTATTTTATCGTCGAGATCGTGCGATACCGAAAACGAGAGGCTGGCAGGCAGATTGGCGTCGGCGGTGACATCGGTATCGGTAAAGGCCGTGCTGCCGGCAGCAGTCAGGAATTGCTGCAGGGTCGGGTCGACATCGAAATCCGCTTCGCCTTCCAGTTCATGATTTATTTCCGATCTGAAAGCCAGGCCGACGCGTGTCCTGGGATTGAATTTGTACAGCAAACCGAGGTTGAAGTTGAAAGCCCAGCTATCGCCGCTCACCTCGGCAAAGCTGTCTTTTTCGAGGTTCGCGGCTGTCAGGCCGGCTTTTACGCATTCGGCGCGGGCTGCATTATTGGGTGCGGTGCCGAGACAGACGGCGCCGCTGTCGACCGCATTGCTGAGTGTCGCGTCGAGGTACTGAACGCTGAGTCCGGCGCCGATCGACAGCTCGTCACTGAGTTTCCAGGCCAGCGACGGGTTTATATTGACGCTGGCAACCG
>JAGRHW010000230.1 GCA_020444765.1 Gammaproteobacteria bacterium
CATCGGCATGTCGATCGTGTTACAGAATTTCATCCAGATCTCGCAAGGTGCCCGGGTCAAACCGCTGGAGCCGATCATTACCGGCGGCTACAGAATTACCGGTGAGGGCAGCAATCTGGTGCAAATCTCCAATATGCAGATCATCATTATCGTTACCACGATAGTGTTGATGATCGGCTTCACATTGCTGATCAACAAGACCTCGCTGGGGCGTTCTCAGCGCGCTTGCGAGCAGGACCAGAAAATGGCCTCCTTGCTCGGTGTGAACGTCGACCGGACGATTTCCCTGACCTTTGTCATGGGGGCTGCACTGGCGGCGGTGGCAGGAACCCTGTTCGTGCTGTATTACGGCGTTATCGATTTCTTTATCGGCTTTCTGGCCGGTGTCAAGGCATTTACCGCGGCGGTGCTCGGCGGTATCGGGTCACTGCCGGGCGCCATGCTCGGCGGTTTGCTGATCGGTCTTATCGAAACCTTCTGGTCCGGTTATTTTTCGGTCGAATACAAGGATGTCGCGGCGTTTTCAATACTCGCGATTGTGTTGATCTTTATGCCATCGGGATTGCTGGGTAGGCCTGAAATCGAGAAGGTTTGACCATGTCGGGCGCCACAGACAGTAACAAGATGCAGGAATCGCTCAAGGATTCACTGATTGCTGCCCTGATCGCATTTGGTCTGGCCTTTTTTACCATCGGTTTGCGTACCGAAACTTCGATCGGCGGACTGACCATCCGGCAACGCTGGGGAGCGGTGGCGATCGCGGTGGCGGTTGTCTTTATCGGTCGTCTGCTGCTGAATGTGCTGGTCTGGCGGCGCAAGCAGCCGCATGACGGCGCGCCGGCCAAATCCACGCCAGGGTTTCTGAAACTCTTTGTTGGCAAGGGCAAGTACATCGGATTCGCGATGATGATATTTGCCGTGACCCTGCCGATGTGGTTACCGCAGGTGGCGCCGTCACAAAACCGCTATATTCTTGATCTCGGTATTCTTGTGCTGACTTATGTCATGCTGGGCTGGGGACTGAACATCGTGGTCGGGCTGGCCGGGTTGCTGGATCTCGGTTACGTGGCGTTTTACGCGGTCGGGGCGTATTCCTACGCGCTGCTGGCGCAATACTTTGGTTTTTCGTTCTGGCTGTGTCTGCCGCTCGCCGGTCTGCTGGCCGCGACCTGGGGCGTCATTCTGGGTTTTCCGGTGCTGCGGCTGCGCGGCGATTATCTGGCGATCGTCACCCTGGCCTTTGGCGAGATCATCCGTGTGGTGCTGTTGAACTGGTATCAGTTTACCGGCGGACCGGACGGTATTTCCGGCATTCCGAGGCCGAGCTTTTTCGGTTTGCCGTTCAGTCGCGGTGAAGGCGGCTTCGCTGACTTTTTCGGTCTCGACTTCAGCTCCATTCACCGCATCGTCTTCCTCTATTACCTGATCCTTGCACTGGCCCTGCTGACACATTTTGTCACCAACCGGGTGCGCACCTTACCGACCGGTCGGGCCTGGGAAGCCTTGCGCGAGGACGAGATCGCCTGCCGCTCGCTGGGCATCAATACCACCAACACCAAGCTGACTGCCTTTGCCATGGGCGCCATGTTCGGCGGTTTTGCCGGTTCGTTCTTTGCCGCGCGGCAGGGCTTTATCTCGCCGGAGAGTTTTACCTTTATCGAGTCGGCGATCATTCTGGCGATCGTGGTGCTCGGCGGTCTTGGCAGTCAGATCGGCGTGGTCATCGCGGCGGTTATCATGATTGGCGGCTTCGAGGTGTTCCGCGGACTGGACGAATACCGGATGCTGGTGTTCGGCCTGGCGATGGTGATGATTATGGTCTGGAAGCCGCGCGGGCTTATCTCGACGCGCATTCCGTCGGTTTTCCTCAAGGAGCGTAAAGCGGTCTCGGCGGATATGGTGGCGCAAGGGGAGGGACATTGATGAACGACTCCTCGCCTAACTGGCTGAATAATCCGCTGCTCAGCATCGAGCATATGACCATGCGCTTCGGTGGCCTGGTGGCGATTGATGATTTGTCTTTCAATGTCGGCCGTGCTGATATTACGGCGTTGATCGGCCCGAACGGCGCCGGCAAAACCACGGTCTTCAATTGTATTACCGGCTTTTACAAACCCACCGAAGGCCGCTTGACCATGCAGCGTCAATCCGGCAAACACTATTACCTCGAACGGATGCTGGATTTCGAAATCACCCGTCGCGCCAAGGTCGCCAGAACCTTTCAGAATATCCGTTTGTTCGGCGGTATGACGTTGCTCGAAAACCTGATGGTTGCCCAGCATAATAGCCTGATGCTGGCCTCGGGCTTTACCATCGGCGGTCTGCTCGGTCTGTCGACGTTCAAGAAGTCGGAGAAAAAAGCGATTGAGCTGTCGCGCTACTGGCTGGACAAGATCAATCTGCTGGAGCGGGCCGACGATCCGGCCGCGGATCTGCCTTACGGCGACCAGCGGCGCTTGGAAATCGCGCGCGCCATGTGTACCGGTCCGGAGCTTTTATGCCTTGATGAGCCGGCGGCCGGGTTGAATCCGAAAGAGTCCGCCGAACTCAATGCTCTGCTGCTGTCGATTCGTCGCGACGAAAACACCTCGGTGCTGTTGATTGAACACGACATGAGCGTGGTCATGGAGATTTCCGACCATGTGGTGGTGCTCGATTACGGAAAACTGATCGCCGACGATACGCCCGCCGCAATCAGGAAAGACCCGAAAGTCATCGCCGCGTATCTCGGCGTTGACGAGGAAACCGCGGCGGAGACGCTGGGCGACGACGGTGAGGTAAAGTTATGACCACCGAAACCATGCTCAGCGTTCGCGGATTGCATACATACTATGGGCGTATCGCCGCGCTCAAGGGTGTGGATCTCGATATACACAAAGGTGAGATCGTCACCCTGATCGGCGCCAACGGGGCGGGCAAGTCGACCTTGATGATGACGGTGTGCGGCAATCCGCGGGCCAGTGAAGGGCAGATCATGCTGGCCGGGCAGGACATCACCAAAAGTCCGACACACGACATCATGCATATGGGAATTGCGCAATCGCCGGAAGGACGGCGTATTTTTTCCCGCATGACGGTGCTTGAAAATCTGCAGATGGGCGCCTCGGTCAACGATGAAAAACACCTTGATGAGGATCTGCCCAAGGTCTTTGAATTGTTTCCCATTCTTTCCGCCCGCAAAAACCAGCGTGGAGGAACACTGTCCGGCGGTGAGCAGCAAATGCTGGCGATCGGGCGTGCTTTGATGAGCCGGCCACGTTTACTCCTGCTAGACGAACCCTCATTGGGGCTTGCGCCACTGGTCGTCAAACTGATTTTCGATGCGGTAAAAAAACTGAACGAGGAAGAAGGTTTGACCGTTTTTCTGGTCGAACAGAATGCCTACCACGCGCTGAAACTTGCACATCGCGGCTATGTGATGGTCAATGGCGTGATCACCCTGACCGGCACCGGCAAGGAGTTGCTGAGCAGTGACGAAGTGCGTGCCGCCTATCTTGAAGGAGGGGCGCATTGATGGATTTCTTTTGGGAAAACGGCTTTGCCTCTTTTCTGATCCTGACTGTGGTGCTTGGTGGTGCGGCGGCGTATATGAGCGGCCGGGCGGTTGCACGGCAGTGGAAAAGTGTTGGTTTATTGGTATTTTACTGCGCCTTGTTGGCGCTGGCCGTGAAGTTTCTGCACTTCGCCTTGTTCGACGGCCCGTTGCTTTCCCTGAAGTTGCTGCTGATTGATTTTAGCGTAGTGTTGCTGATCGGTTTGCTGGGTTACAGGATTACCCGAGTCAACCAGATGGTGACGCAATACCGGTGGTTATATCAGCGTAGCGGCTTGTTCTGGTGGCGGAACAAACCGGGGACAGAATAAGGGTCTGCAGCCTGTCCGGCTTCGCGGTGTGGACGCGAATGCGGTTGACAGCAGAGATTTCAAGCAGGCGTTTAGATTGATTTGTGAAAAAGACAATATTGTATTACTGTGAAGGCACAGTCGTGATTTTTGCAAATTTCCCCGAGCGGGGGTTGTAAAGCCAGACTGGATTGGTTTGCCAGCCCTGTCGAACAGGGGTAGGCCGGTCCTCAAAATCCAAATTAATTTCAGGAGAAATCATGAAAAAAATCCTATTGAGCAGCGTTATTTCGGTTGCAATGTTTGGGATACCTGCACTTTCTCAAGCCGAGATCGTGATCGGTACGGCCGGTCCCATGACCGGGCAATACGCTTCTTTCGGCGCACAGATGAAAGCCGGTGCCGAACAGGCCGTGGCTGATCTGAATGCTGCGGGCGGTGTTCTGGGTGAGCAACTCAAGCTGGAAATCGGCGACGACGCCTGCGACCCCAAACAAGCCGTTGCGGTAGCCAATCAGATGGCGAGTAAAGGGGTTGTATTGATGGCCGGGCATTTCTGCTCGGGATCCTCGATCCCGGCGTCAGCGGTTTACGCTGAAGAGGGCGTCATACAGATCACACCGGCTTCCACCAACCCGAAGTTTACCGACGAGCGGCCTAACCCCGATGGTGGCACCTACCGTGTGTGCGGACGTGACGACCAGCAGGGTGAAGTGGCTGGCAAATACCTTGCCGAAGAACTGGCCGGCAAGAAAGTCGCTTTCGTGCACGACAAGACTGCTTACGGTAAAGGTCTCGCCGATGCCACCATGGCTGCCTATGAAGCGGCAGGCGGCAAACCGGCCATGTACGAAGCCTACACCGCGGGTGAGAAGGATTACACCGCTATCGTATCCAAGCTGAAGAACGAATCGATCGATGTGCTGTATGTCGGCGGTTACCATACCGAAGCCGGGTTGATGGTTCGTCAGATGCGTGATCAGGGCATGAATACCTTGCTGATGTCGGGCGATGCGCTGGTAACCGACGAATATTGGTCAATCACCGGTGATGCCGGTGAAGGCACGCTGATGACTTTCTCTCCCGACCCTCGTAAAAACCCGGGTGCTGAAAAGCTGGTTGAAACGTTCCGTGCCAAAGGCATCGAGCCGGAAGGCTATGTTCTTTACACCTATGCCGCAATACAAGCCTGGGCACAAGCTGCAGAGGCTGCAGGCAAAGTCGATTACGATGCCATGGTCGGCGCCTTGAACGACGGCGAGTTCAAAACCGTTCTCGGTGATCTTTCCTTCGATGGCAAAGGCGATGTGACTCTGCCCGGTTACGTCTTCTATGAATGGAAAGACGGCAAGTACGACTACCTGCAGTGATCTTCGGCTGTTGACGCTGTCGTTAAAAGCCCCCGGTGTTTTCACCGGGGGCTTTTTTGTTTGTACGACGTTTTATTACATCTTGGGCGGCTGGTCGTAATGCATCTATGGCCCTGAGGCTGTGCAAGCAGGAAAAAGTTACAGGGCAGGCTTGTAATTCAAATTCAGCGGGCGCTAGCGCAGCGAAGCTTCGATTCGAAAATTCAGGCTTGGTTTTTATTGGAAATACCCGCTGCGGGACTGGTTCTGCAGCGGGCTGGTTCAGGTCAGACAAACAACAGTCAGTATCAGACTGACGGACTGCTCCTAGGCCTGCAGTGCCGTAAAGGCCTTGTCGATAGCCGCAAGCGTTTCGTCGATATCTTCGTCTGAATGCGCGGACGAAACAAAACCGGCCTCGAACGCCGAAGGCGCAAGATAGACGCCGGCATCAAGCATGGCGTGGAAGAAGCGACTGAATTTTTCGCTGTCGCAACGCATTACCTCGGAAAAACTCGTGACCTTATCGAGATCGGTGAAAAACAGGCCGAACATGCCACCGACCTGATTGGTGGAAAAGCCTATTCCATGCTGCTTTGCGAGCTTGCAGGCGCCTTCGAGCAGGCGGCTGGTGGTGGCGGTGAGTTTTTCATGAAAGCCCGCTTCGCTGATCAGTTCCAGGGTCTTGAGTCCAGCGCTCATGGCGATCGGATTGCCGGACAGAGTGCCTG
>JAGRHW010000231.1 GCA_020444765.1 Gammaproteobacteria bacterium
TCGCCCGTCATTCCCGCGCAGGCGGGAATCCAGCTGCGGACTATCCGAGGGAGACACTGGATCCCCGGCTAAAGCGTTCGGGGATGACGAAGTGGTTGCATGGAGCGTGTATCTCCGCTGCCACTCCCTCCTACAAGAGGCAACATCAACCCCGCCCGTTAAAAATCATCATCCAGCTTCACCCGTTTCGGCAGATTGTTTTCCACCAATGAGCGCGCAAGGTCGTCCGACCGTGTCTCGAACAACGGCAGGCCGACGACATGGGCGGCTTCCAGCACGGTACCTATTGCAACCTTGGCACGTCCGCTTTCCAGTGCGCCGACGGTGTAGCGTGTAACACCGATCCGGTCACCCAGGTCTATTTGCGACATATTCGCCTCGATTCTTGCCTGGCGAATTCGCTCACCGAGGTTTTCCAGAAATTTTTCCGTCTGTCTTGAAAGAATCATCGTCATGGGCAACGTTCCCGGATAAAGGCGGCGACATCGTGCAGGCCCTGTTCACTGTTCACAGGCCTGACACGCGGCAAGGCAAGCAATTCATCGATACGCTGCAGCCAGCCGCCGTTGTCATAATCGGCTTCGGACAAACCGATCGCCGACATGGATTCGTCGACGAAACGCGCTAACGTGGCGGATTCACGAAAACTGTCACGGGTAATATACATCATCGGTAAGCCGGCCTGCCAGGTTTCGGCCACTGTGCTGTAACCGAGCTTGCCAATCACCGCGTCACAGGCATTCAGATAATCCGGCATATAAACCGAGGCATCGTTTTGCATCAAAAATACATTGCCGTGACGTTCAGTTTTTTTCGCACCGGTGACCAGAAACAGAACGGCCTGATTGTCGGTCAATAGGTCGAGAAAACCGGTTTCACCCTCAATCCCGCCCTGAGTCAACAAGACCAGCGCTTGCGTGCTATCGATACCGAGTGCTTCTCTAACCACGCCAGCCGGTCGCCGGGGCTGCCGGCACAAAGGCCCGACCAGCAGATCGTAGCGGCCACCAGGGTCACAAACCGGTCGGGTTTTGATTCGCCAACGGGCTGATGCAAATATCCCCGCCATCGTCTCGATGATCTCGGCATATTGTGGAAAATCGGACAGGTAATCAGTATAGATCCAGTCCCAGGTGAAATTTTCGATCAGCAAGGCGTGTATGCCGGCCAGACCGGCGACCTTCAAACCCAATGGCGAAATATCGCAGATGATCAGATCGGTGTGGTTTTTGTGCAGCGACGTTGCAAGCGACTCCAGTGCCTGTTCATCGAAATCCAGAAAATCGCGAATACCCTGCAATGAACCTTCGATATCACAAAGCAAGGGGGTTTTCTGCAACAGGCCAACATCTGTTTTGCAGGGATGCACGGAGACCGGCAAAGACAGCGAGGTATAAAAAAAAGCAGCCGGCGTTTCGGTGAATATATCGATCGTCAGATCGGCATGGTCCCGGGCCAAACGCTGCATCACGGCACAGGCGCGCGCGGCATGTCCGAAGCCATGGGATGAAACAAAATAAGCGATTCTCAAAACGACAGTCCCGGTCCGGCCGACGCACCTAGACCGGCAGCTTGCCCCGCGCGAGTGACGGGAGATCGCCTGCCAGTCCCATCGCGTATTTCATCGCAAGGTTTCTAACCGGGCCGACTTTATCCGCAAAATCCAGCGCGGCGCTGCGCAGCAGGCGGACCGGCAGAGGCCGCTCCTTGAACGCGTGATGAAAAACATCCATGGCGGAAATCATCAGGGTGTTGTAACCACGGCGCGCACGCTGATATTTCCTCAAGACCTTCAAGGTACCGAAATCCTTGCCGGCGGCCTGCAAGGGTAAAACGATATCGACCAGCGCAGCGGCATCCATCAACCCGAGGTTGACGCCTTGCCCGGCCAGCGGATGAATCGTGTGTGAGGCATCGCCGATCAACACCACACGATTTTTGACATAGGTTTCGGCGTGAGACTTGATCAGCGGAAAACTGCCGCGTTCAATGATGCTGTTGATGCCGCCGAGACGTTCCGGAAAAGTTGCCAGCATCTCCTGACGAAACGTCTCGTTATCAAGCGCCTTCAGGCGTTTGACTTCATCCTCGCTGTTATACCAGACCATCGATGCGCGATTGCCCTTGAGCGGCAGAAACGCCTGCGGTCCGCTGGGGACGAAGCGCTGCCAGGTGATATCCTGCTGCGGCAGCTCGGTTTCAATCGTTGCGACCAGGGCATGCTGATGGTAAGGCTGTTTATCGACGGCGATATCACTGAGCCTGCGGACCGCGGAGTTGGCGCCGTCAGCGCCGACCAGCAGTTTTGCCGAAAGGGTTTTGCCGGACGCCAGTTCGAGCGAGATTCCGCTTGAGGTCTCCGCGATCGATTCGACGCTTTCCGGGCAAAGCCAGTGAATATTATCCATGCCCTTGACGACCTCCAGCAGGGACAACTGGATAATACGGTTTTCAATGATATTGCCGAGCACCGGCTGATAGATGTCACCGCTGTCGAACAGGGTTTCGCCGCCGCCCTCGCCGTCCCACACCAGCATGCGGCGGTACGGGCAGGCGCGCTTGTCGAGCATGGCCTGCCAGGCACCGACTGCTTCGAACATCCGCTGGGAACCGATACTGACCGCGCTGACCCGCAAGTCATAAGGCTGATCGGGCTGGAACGGCAGGGGTTCCGAAGCCTCAATGACCGCTATCGACAGCTTGCTCCGTCCCAGCGCTGCTGCCAATGTGGCGCCAACCATGCCGCCACCCACCACAATCACATCAAACTTGTTGTTCATCGACATCTACCCTGCAGATTGATCCGAATGTCGGACGGAGGCTTCAGTCAGGCGGCGGGTAATCGCTGCGCTGCCAGCCGCCATCGGCCCAACTGACCTCGAAGGTCGGCCAGAAATAATATTCCGGTGACAGGCTGATGATATCACGTTGACCGCTCATGCTAAGCGTTGTCAGACGGGCGAATTGATCCTCTTTGATTTCCCCGATGCGGGCCAGAAAATCATCGAGTCCGTCGACCGGCTCGCCGTTGACTTCGATAATGATACGGTTGCGGTAGAGTTTGTCCCACAAGGCGGGCGAGCCCGGTTCGGTATCAGCGACATAAACACCGGGCACCGATAAACCCTCATACAGCGCGATGTCGCGATGCGGTTCCTGAAAAACTGCACCGGCCCAGCTGACAAAGCGTCGCGTACCCTTACCGCTCAGCACCGAAGGCTTCAGCTGGACGGCCTGTACCGAGCCGTCCTTGAGCACCTGAAGCTCAAGCTCCGGTTTCTGGCTCAGCACCTCGGCGTCGAGCAGATCCGTGACCAGTTGACCATCGACCGTCAACAGAATATCGCCGGGACTCAACACTTCTGCCGCGAACGTGCCGGGTACGGTTTGATCGACGGCCAGCACCCGGCGTTGCGCCGCATCCAGTGCGGCAAAACGCTGCAGCCACTCGTTGTCCAGCCCGAGTTCGATGGCGCTCGACAGGGATCGGTAGTCAAGCATGGCATCGAGCGAATACCAGGCCTTGTTCTGTCGGTAGCTTTTCAGGGTTTCGTTCAACACACGAATCGGCATGGCCCATTCGGCCTCTTTGATCTCCTTGCCGTCTTCGTAGGCGAAACTCATCCAGATGGCGTGAATGACACCGTCCGCATCCATGACCGGCCCGCCGAGCGATGGCGGCATATTGGCCGCTGTGTAAACATCCAGCGCCTGTTGCTGAAAACGCGGCAAACGCGGCGCATCCATGCCGACCGTCACCCGGTTGAGGTTGTTCAGGGCGTTGATCTGATACGTGCCGTCCTGACGGAACGCCAGCCGGTAGAGCGCGCCCGGTAATTCAGCATCGGCATCGGCGAAACGCAAGGCCGGAATCGCCACACCCTGCAGTTTTTGCGGATCGTATTTCAGCAATGCCAGATTATGCGAGGGATGGAGAAAAACCACCTCGGCTGGAATCTCATAAGAGCCGAAAAACGTTACCGTGGCCTCACCCATGCTGATCGGTACCGTATTGCGATCAATCGAGATCAGCCCGGCTTCTGCATCGACCACCAGTCCGGTACCGGAAAAATGGCGGGAGAAGACGTTGTCCACGATATAGGGAATATTGAAATCCACTCTGACCATCGCCGGCGCGAGGCTTTGCATCAGTGGATGATTGAACGTCGGCAACAACGGCGCGACCCCGCCGGATTCGTCCTGTTCTGCGTCGGCGACTTCCAGCGGCGCACAGGCCCAGAAACGGGTATCGTCACGACGTTCACAGGTGCGGTAGCGAAACCAGTCATTGTCCAGCTCGATCCGCGCGAGTTCGGAGAAAAATTCCCGGCCCTGCTGAACATAGCGAATCAGCCAGTCATCGCTTGCACGCGGCGCCTGCAGCATTGTCAGCACGTCGTCCAGGTCGTTGATCGGCTGGTTGTTGATATGCGTGATCAAGGCATCTTCAGCGATACCCGCCTCCTGAAACATATATCCGGGGTTGATCAGCATCACACCGCGTTTCGGCAGATTCATGCCGCGCACGTGTTGCAGGGACATGTCCTGCAGAACCGCGTCCCCCATTTCCAGCAAACGGGCGGGGATCTGCGCGTGCAGATCGGCCACCTTGAGCGTCAGTGTTTCGGGCCGACCCTGGCGCAGGATATCCAGCGTTGCCTGCTCACCGACCATCGCGTCAAGCGTGGTTTCCAGTGCGGCGAAATCCGGCGTGATATGCCCGTTGATCGAGACCAGGATATCGCCTTCCCGAAGCAGGCCGTCGGCGGCACCGCCGGGCAACACCTGGGTGACGAACAACATGCCGGTGTTGGCTCCGGCGGTCTGGCGGACCGTCAGTTCGGTCTGCTCGTCCAGGCCCAGTGTGCGCAACTCACGATACGGACGATGTTCGAACAGCGTCTGCAGGGTACCGCGCGGAATCGGCTGATCGTCTTGCAGCAGGGCCAGCGCCCGTTTGGCCGGCGCCAGCGGCAGAAAGAAGCTGCTCGCGGTACGTGAATTGGCCGCGGCATTCAGCGCGACGACATCGCCATCGGCATCCACCACCGGCGAACCGGACGAACCACCGGACGTCGACGAGGCGGCCTGAAAATAAAACGTATTGAAATCGTTGTATTCATAGCGGCCGTAGTTCGGCGCCTTACGGTCGATACGCGCGATGGTGCCGGTCAGAATCGATAGCTGCTCTCCGCCGTCACTGCCGATCACACGAATGTTCAGCCCGGTGCGGGCTTTGTCCGGACGTAGAGAAAGTGCCTTGGGTTGCAGGTATTTGAGCTCGGCCGGATCGTAACGAAAGAAGCCGAAATCATGCACCGGGTCGCGGTACAGCGGTACGAGATCGAGTCTTTCCTGGTTCTGGAATGTGGCGGTCGCCCGCACCGGCCCGGCACCGATCACGTGACGGTTGGTCAGGATGATGCCGTTCTCGGCATCGACGATAAAGCCGGTTGCGCCGCCGACACCCTGATCACTCTGGTCGAAATCCCGTAACTGCGACACCTGCAGGGACACAACCGAGTCCGAAACCCGCGCAATGATATCCGCCCAAGGGTCCGGCTGGGCGCCGAGCGGTAGTGAAACAAGCAGTACTGCGGGAATCAGTCGTCGAATGAATAATCGCAATGTCAGTCAGCCTTTTATGTCGGAGATGGATCTACAGCTCTATTTGTACGCACGGTTCGTTCCGTTTATCTAGCAGTATAGCCAGAGATTCCGGTCAGGCCCTCGACTCTTACAGAGCGGTATTTGTGACAGGCACGCACGATGCAGGTAATATTTATCGCTTTACAATCCGGGCAAGAACACATTGCAGAACGACACGCACGGTGAGTTTTCCATCGACGGGTTTCGTCAGGCCTCACCTTATATCAACTCGCACCGGGGCAAAACCTTTGTTATCGCCCTGTCAGGCGA
>JAGRHW010000232.1 GCA_020444765.1 Gammaproteobacteria bacterium
GTTTCAAAAACAGGCGGCTTTCACCGGAAAAAGGTTTTAGCACGCCGTCGCGGGCGGCGGTTTCCAGGCTGCGGACAACCGTTGTGCCGATCGCGATGACTCTGCCGCCGCGTGCCCGGGTTGCGTTGATCTTATCCACCACGTCCTGCGGCACGTCGAGATATTCGGCATGCATGATGTGCTCGTCGAGGTTTTCGCTGCGTACCGGCTGGAACGTTCCCGAACCGACATGCAGTGTCACAAAGCAATGATCCGTACCCTGCTCACGCAACTGTCTGAAAAACTCGTCGGTAAAATGCAAGCCCGCGGTCGGCGCCGCCACCGCGCCGCGTTTTCTGGCGAAGATCGTTTGATACCGCGACTGATCGTCAAGCTGGTCATGACGTTTTATATACGGCGGCAACGGCATATGGCCATGCGCCTCAAGCGCGTTCAGAACCGAATCGGTGTCGAAGCGCAAACGGAAGAACTCGCCCTGCCGGTCCAGCACCTCGGCTTGCAGTACCTCTTCCAGCATCAGCAAAGCCCCGGCCTTTGGCGATTTGCTGGCGCGGATTTTCGCCAGCACGGTTCGCTCATCGAGTACCCGTTCAAGCATCACCTCGATTTGCCCGCCGCTGGCTTTCCTGCCGAACAGCCGCGCCGGCAAAACGCGGGTGTCGTTGAAGACCAGCAAATCGTCCGGATTGACGAGATTGATCAGATCGGAGAAATGCAGGTGATCGACCCGGCCGGCGGCGCCATTCAACACCATCAGACGGCTGTCGCCACGCTGTGACGGCGGATACTGGGCGATCAGCGCATCGGGCAGATCATAGGAAAAGTCGGATAAATGCATGGCGCGCGATGGTAACAAGACACGCGCGCCAAGGCGAATCGATTCTCGGCCCGGCGGTGTTTATTCGTCGAGGTCAAGCGGCAACGGCGGGTCGTAATAGATACCGGTCAGGTCGTAGCACTCAAGATTGACGTAACCGTTGTTATCGTAGGCGTCCATATAACGGTTCATCCAGTTATGCAGTTCAAAGCCCCATTCGGAATTGCTGCGGATGTCCAGCAGATCGGACGAGTCGATCAGGATACGGCCGCCGTCGGCAATCCTGAAGCCACCGCCCGCGGACCATTTATCGCCGTGGAAATCGCCCTGCCGGTCGGTCAATACCAGAATTTCGCTGATCAGCGCCCGCAAGCCGCCCAGATCGACGTGGCACTGCGCTACCTTGTCATAAAGCCGGCCGATCTGAGTCAGGGTGAACTCGTCCACTGCCGCGGTATCGGACTTGATCGAAACCGGCCCGGTAACCAGATTCACCCGCGCGGAATGCACGTACTCGATATCCGGCAACGGCGCCGGCACGGGTGACGGATCATGGCGACCGCCGCTGTGCCAGTCCTGACAACGCTGGCCGGCACGGCTGCCCGGATCGGGAAAGAAGTCATTGGCGTAAAACCCCATATAAACGGACATCGCCTCGCCCAGAGCCACGCCCTGATTCGAGCCTGCCGCGATCGCGGTATCACTATTGAGCACCGTAATCCGCGCAGGGTCGTAACTCCACAGATAACGACTCTCGTCATAACTGAAGTCGCTGGCTTCCCGCTCCGGAATGCGATTGACCACGCGAATGGCGGGATACGGCACTTCGCTTGCGCCGCTGCCCTGGCACTCGGCAATGCCGTTCCACATGCGGTACATCCAGTCGATATCGGTGGAATTCGACAGCACGGTCTGCGCATCGTATTCGAGATGCAGGCCGGACTCGTGTTCGAGCACGGTAAAGCCGTCCTGCGTGGTCGGCAGAACCACCGAGGCGGTTACCGTCACCTGCAGGGAATCCGTCTGCTCGAACTCGCCGTCATTGGCCGTCAGGGAAAGTGTGTAGTTACCGGCCTCGCTGAAAACCACACCGGTCTGCAAGCTGTCGGGCGAGGTAAACGTCACCGTACCCGGTCCGCTGGTTTTGGCCCACAGGTAACTGAGTCCGCTGCCCGGCAAACCGTCATCGCTCACCTCGCCGTTCAGAGTAACCTGCTCGTCAACCTTCGCCTGTAAATCGGCACCGGCTTTCACAACCGGTGGCTGGTTGGTGACACCGCCGCCATCGGTCTGAGGATTCGTGGTACCGCCGCCATCCACCTGAGGGTCTGTCGAATCGCCTGAATTACTGCACGCCAACAAAAATAAACTTAAAATCGCCATTCCCGGCCAAACTGCTAGTCTCACAAATCCCACTCCATCTATTTTTATTGGGTGATACGGCTTAAGTAACGCCCGTCAGTCTATAGCCACGCTCCGGCGACTTCAATTAAATGATCGACATCAAACACATGCCGGAAAACCGGCGGAAAGGAAATTTCAAGACCGCGCTTTACCTGTGCAGTGTCTTTGCCTACAATTCCGCTTCATCCCGTGCCGGGATGGCGGAATTGGTAGACGCACCGGATTCAAAATCCGGCGATGGAAACATCGTGAGAGTTCAAGTCTCTCTCTCGGCACCACTCTTTCCCGAACGGGAAGCACCCGTCAGATTTTCACACCCTGCAAATCCTGCATGATGTCGTAGAGATAAGGTTTGTTGTCGCGGATTTCTTCTTCCGTAAGGCCGGACATTTCATGCGGAAACACCAGCCAGTCGTCGGTTTCATGCACAAAAAAATCGGGCCGCATGGTGGTGCGGTTTTTGGCCGGTTTGAAATAGGCGGTGGCAACCCGGATCTGTGCCGGCGTATTGCGTCTGGCCTTTTGCCTCAGCGTATCGATAATCGCCTGCACGCTGAGGCCGGTATCGAATACGTCGTCGATAATCAGCAGCGAATCCTCGGCATTGATATTGTTGAGGATATAATCGAGTCCGTGCACGCGGACGCTGCCTTCCCGGCGCTCCATCCCCTTGTAGGAAGAAGTCCGTATCGAGATATGATCGGTATGCACATTGTATTGCTCGAGCAGCTCCTGCACCGCAATGCCGACCGGCGTGCCGCCGCGCCAGACGCCGGCGATAAAATCCGGACGGAAATCGCTCTTCAGAATCTGCGCACCCAGCGCCAGGGAGTCCTCGAGCAAACTCTGGGCAGTCAGGTAGCGTTTTTCGCTCATAGGGGAACTCCAAGCTCGAGGTTGATGCGATTAAGGGTTTTCAAAGGATTGTCGGAGGCGGTAATCGAACGCCCGATCACCAGATAATCAGCACCGGCGGCGACCGCCTTGAGCGGCGTCATGACTCGCCGCTGATCGTCCGCCGCCGAGTCTGCGGTTCTGATACCCGGTGTGACCAGGCAGAATCCGTCAGCAAACTTCTGCTTCAAACCGGAGGCTTCCTGCGCGGAACAAACCACGCCGTCCAAGCCGCACTCAAATACAAGCCCGGATAGATAATCCACCTGTTCCGCAACGCTCCGTTCGACACCGGATTCGTGCAAGTCCTTATCCGTCATGCTGGTCAAGACCGTAACGCCAATCAATAGAGGCGCTTTACCGCTGGCGTCCACCCCCGCTTTCGCCGCCTCCATCATGCGCCGACCACCGCTGGCGTGTACGTTAAGCATCCAGACACCCAGCTCCGCCGCCGCACGGCAGGCACTCGCCACGGTGTTGGGAATATCATGAAACTTGAGATCCAGAAATACCTCATAGCCTTGCCCGATCAGCGATTTGACGAACTCCGGGCCGGCGATGGTAAACAATTGCTTGCCCACTTTCAGCCGACAGGACCGGGGATCGAGCTGCGAGACAAGCGCCAAGGCGTTTTCCGGCTTTTCGTAATCCAGCGCGACAATGACCGGTGACTGGCAGACCCTGCTTTCGTCCAATTTATTCTCCTTCCGCACCTATGACTGTTCTGACGGTATCCCAGCTACCACAACTCGGGCACCGCCAGTGCAATGTCTTTGCCTTGAAGCCGCAATCCGTGCAGACGTATCCGGGCTTGTCTTCCACCACGCTGTCGAGCATCTTGATGATCACCGCAACTTTCTCCCGCTCCCCGGGCTTGCTGTTTTTCAACTCGCCCTGCGCCCAGTCGCGCAGGCCCTTGAGTGATGGCCGCTTGAGAATCTGCTGCTTGAAAAACTGATCCGCCTCGACCGGACCATCGAGACGTTCGATCATTTTGCGCGTGGTCTTGATGACCGAATAACTGTTGTAACGACTGCGCACCTGATCGATATAGGCATGCAACGCCGTTTCATTCTGCAACTCGCAATAGGAGGTCAACAGGGGTTCGATAATCTCCGGCGTCAACTCCGGGCTCTGCTTTTCGACTTCGGTAAAACACTCGATGGCACGCTGATAATCCTTGCGCTCCATGGCGAGGTTGCCTCGCAGGATATTGGCCCTGGCGCTGACGGGGTTTTCCCTGAGTGCTTTTTTCAGATAGTCACGCGCCCGCTCGTTGTCATTCTTCTCCAGTGCGCTTTCAGCCAGCTCGCAAAAATAATGACCCATCTGTACCCGCCGGTAGTTACCGGTGATTTGCTGGCTTTCTTCCGCCAGCTGGATGGCGCGCTCCCAGTCACTTTCGCGCTCGAACACCCTGATCAGCTCATTGTAAGCCGTTTCCATGTGCTGCTTGCGCTTAAGCAGTTGCCGGAATAATTCTTCGGCCCGGTCGAGCAGCCCGGATGACATGTAGTCATTCGCAAGTTCAAGCAAGGCATTGGCATTGATGGGTGTTTTCGGATCGGTCCGCTCGACCAGATTCTGGTGGATTCTGATTGCCCGGTCGAACTCTCCCCGGCGGCGGAACAGATTACCCAGCGCCAGCTGGGTGTCAGCCATCTCCTGATCAACCTCGGAAATACCGACAAACAGCTCGATCGCCTTGTCCTGCTGATCGTTGATCAGGTATTTCAGTCCGCGGAAATAGCTGGACTCATTGTCGATCGGCTGCGGATATGAGGGTTGTGGTCCGCCGCTACGACGCCCCCCCCACCAGCCGAAGACAAAGGCAACAGGTAAAAGCAACCACAGGAGATTCAACATGTGTCAGCGTGTCAGCCCCCGGCTGCACCGACGCCGGCGGCATTCTTTTTGTTGGCTTTTTGCAAGCGGCGCGCTTTCAATCCGGCCCGAAGATACATCGGTAGAACGATCAGTAAACAGGCCAGAAATCCGACCGCAAAAGCCGCCAGGAGTTCATAAGATAACGGCGCCTCTATAGCGCCGAAATAATAATTGAATCCGGTTATCGCCGGGTTATATTGGATAATGGCCGGTACCGCCAATGCCACCAGCAAAACAATCAGCAATCCAAAAATCGCCATTGTTAATTCCTTAGGTTTCTCCGATAAAGCACAAGTTTAAACCGCCGGAGCAACACAATGGAAGCACAGAATCCGGCACGGAACTGACTCCATACACGGTCTGGAGCTGATTCTGAAGATGGGAAACAGCGGCCGGAAGCCGCTATAAAGAGTCTGTTGAAATTTCTTGCGCCAACACGAAAGGCCGCCGATCGGTCTCAAATCAGCGAAATTGCGGCAGGCAGAGGTTTGGAGCTGACTCTCGGATCAGTCCTCGTTATCGTCCGACGGTAAACTGTCCAAATTCGCTTTCAGGTTGACGCGCTCGCGCAGTTCCTTGCCGGGCTTGAAGTGCGGCACATGCTTGCCACGCAACGCAACCGCGTCACCGGACTTTGGATTCCTGCCAAGACGTGCCGGCCGAAAATGCAGACTGAAACTGCCGAATCCGCGAATTTCTATGCGTTCACCGCCAGCGAGCTCCATACTCATTTTTTCCAGCATGCCCTTGACCGCCAACTCCACGTCCTTGAACGCAAGATGGCTTTGCTTTCTGGCAAGTGAATCAATAAGGTCTGATTTGGTAATACTGTTGCTCACTGGTCATTCTCTTGTTTTCGAAAACCGATTAAAACGCGGTGTGACCTTCCCTGGTCACCAGTG